>JAFZFZ010000035.1 GCA_017557005.1 Bacteroidaceae bacterium
GCTGTCCCATCAGACCAAAGTGTCAAGCCAAACAGCAGGGAATCGGAGAATACGTAAACCTCTCCAGTATGGCAAAGAAAAAGGTGTAAACCTATTCAGCTAATGAAGCAAAAAAACGTCTACTGAAATCAGGAAAAGACAAACAAGCTCTGCGAAAACTCCTGTCACCGCGGTGACGTGATTCCGCCACCGCGGTGGCGTCTTGGTTCCACCGCGGTGACACTTTCACGCCACCGCGGTGAAAGTTGCTTTTCGAAGGCTCGTTTAGAGAAAATGCCTTTTTAGTTTGAAGAAAAAGCGTTGTAGCGAGGGAATAGAATACATCCTATTGATTTTGCAGCCTTTCTTCGCATCCGCATCTCGATGAAAGCTTACTCCCACGCGAAATGCGTAGGCGAAACTTATGACATCTGACACTGTTTGGCTCAAAGAAAAGTGAGTCAGCTATATCTTCAAGATACGTCTGCGCCTATTTCTTGAAGATACAGCTGACTCGGCGGGGCTGGGTATAGAAGCTACACGGGACGCAGATGTCCTCTGCGCCCCGTGACGTTGCTTGTGTCTTAATGACTACTTTAATTGATTTATTGCTTTATAATAAAATCAGGGATTAACAATTTGTCTGTCCGCTTATATACCACACGGCTAAACTCGGCATTGTCAGAGCAATAACTATGACTCTGGGCAATGCCTTTGGACTCAAATATCAGATATTCACTGTTGGCATAGATTAGCTTGCTCTCTTTGTTGTCACTGATTCCCGGGTGAGTGAAACCGTTCAAAAGACACGTTGCCTCATCGTAGGTATAATCGATGTATGAGAGTGATTCTGCGTAATAGAACATTATCTGCTTTGCATCAAACGCTGCTTGAATTGGGAATTGACAACCATCATAATATGTGGGGCCTTCTATTTTGATGGTAGAATAATACACCTTACCGTCATTCTCAAAACAAGGATATGCATGGCAATACTCATAGCGGATGCCCTCTGTCGCGTTTTGGAACTGCTCAAAGGTAATGGTCTGGTGCAACTGATTTTCCTGAACATTCGTACCAGGTACAGTTGCTTCGTAGGTGTAGTGCTCGTCAATCTTTTCACAAGATGCCAACAATACGATACATGATAAAATAGACGCAATCTTTTTCATAATATTTTATTTTTAATTGTTGTAATTTGTATTGTTCACTTAATTGCAACTTTGCGGCTATCGTTGATATAGCAACACACCGTCACGATAAAACTCTACAGGAATATCAACAGGGACATAGGGATTTGTATATGTTTGTGGAGAGAAAAAAGATCTATCGTTATATCCTATACCATACATCAACCCATTGGCAACAGCTACTTCTTCACCATTACATAGTGTATAAGATGATAAATCTCTTATCTCTTCTAAAATGGGTTCATAGAATGGCCCCTCACCATCCATTACATATAGTTCGTCACCTAACTCCCAACTCGAGTCAGAAAAGTCATAAAGGATTGTCCATTCGTCATATTCATCTAAATATAAATATACATAGCCATTTTCTGCTTCATAAACTACACCGCTATATAACGGCACATTTGGCGTAACGGGCACTCTGTTTAGATACTCAGACATATCGCGCTCATATCTACTCCACAAAGTGACACTTTCCTTGCCATCTACGATGGTGTCATTTCCTGTCCAGACTTCAAAATACACTGTGTCTGGAGCAATCTTAATATGATTACCCTCTTCATCTACCACATAGTTAAAGATCAAAGCATTGACGCAGCGTATGCTATTGGCAGGAAAGAATTGTGGGTTGACTGTCTTATCGTTCTCAATCTTGTTGCAAGCGACAAATAACGATAATATAAATAATGAAATAACTGAGATTTTCTTCATGATATCCTTAGTTTGTGGTTATTGTTATAATAATAGACGTAAAGTCGCAAAGACGAAATCTTCTTATTTTCAGAAGGTAAACTTGAAGTTCATGCCTGCCGAAAGTTCGGGCTTGCTTCCCTTTAGATACTGCGGACGCTCATACGCTATCGAGGGTTGCATGCCAAAGGCGCATCGGTCGTTAAATTGATACATCACATATCCGTTTTCAGCATTGATGCGCTTGGATGATTTTACCGCATCGCAGATAGAGTGGATGCAGCTTGTATAAATCGTGATAATACCCGCGGCAAAAAGCGCATAACCTGTTATTTGTAAGAACTCTGAATGATGAAAGAAATCGCCACCTGTAACATATATCTCTCTATCAGGACTATAGAAGCCATCTTCAACACGAGTGAAATCATCCGGTAGGTAACTTACACTTAAATATACTCCACCGACTGCAGCACCCCATCCTGCAACATGAATCCCTAAATCAATCCATCCCTTGCGGTTTTCGCCATTATAGAATTGCCCCAAACCTGGGATGAAGCATGAGAGGGCACCTGATATCCAAGGGGATTTTTTTCTAAAATCAGCAGTTCCCTTTTGTTGTTCTTTAATGAACTTCTCCACATCGGCAAAATCATGTATAAACACACTACCATCGGCAGTCTGTATCTTTACCACCTCGCCAGACACCATCTCTACGATGTCGCCACGGATGATAGATCCGTCTTTCAGATACACTACGTCCTGCAAACTGGTTTGCGCAAATGAAACAATGCTTATTAGCATAGCTGTAATAAATAAAGCAGTCTTTTTCATGATAATGTGGTATAAAGAATTTGCTGACAAAAGTATATAATATCTCGTGTTTGTAAAAGGGGAAATTCCCTATTTTTTAGGGGAAATTCCCTAAAAATGCTAAATGGCTTTCAGTTTGTAGTCAGTAAGACCTATTAACAGTATCAACACCGGTAAGGAACAATATAATAATAGTATTATATTTCTTTAATATATATATATGGATGTATATGGCATGTGATAAGTGTGGAAAAGATGTGGCAGATGCTCGTAACAAATGATATATCTGCTCGTTGCATTGCCACATCTTTTGCACTATTCCGTGTAGGAGATGTGTAGAACCTAACTCTTATTCTTAACCTTTCGCCATTATTCCTGCAAAGCTGGCTCTTCAGCAGGTACTCCCTTGGGGTTGTCGCCATACTTGTTTGCACCGGGCTTGCTGTCCAAACAATAGAAGACGAGGAGCACTACACCATAAAGCATGAGAGGGATATAGGTGATAAGGATTTTTCCTATCAGTTCCATGAGGATAGCATTGCTCACCATGTCCTTGGTAGCGTTGGGGGAGATGTTGAGGTTAAGAGCAACGTTGATACCTTCATACGCGAGCCATACGAACCATATGAGGGCATATATCAGTGTGCCACCATACCACCAGCCGCTGCGGCCAATGTCGTGTAGACGGCGCACGGTGACGGCGGCATTGACAATGAAGTAGTATATGCTTCCCAAAATGACAATGAAGCTAAAGATACCTGCCGCCCATAGGTTGTCCTTGGGGATGAATCCTCCGATGAATGAAGTGCTGAAGCTGAGGAGGAAGCTGAAGAGCACCCACCACCAGTACTCGGAACGGCGGGCACGACCTTTGAAGACAAACGATTTTTTGAAACAGGTCTTGATGGCTTCTATAAAGCCCATGTTGGGAGTTTCCATAACTTGGTCCATAGTAATACACATTTTATAAGTGATGGGGCAAAGGTATGGATATTTTTCTGATTGGCAACACAGGCAAACCTATTTTTCATCGTTGAGTAGCAGCAGTTCGTCGATGATGTGGCGTGAGTTGCTTAGGCGCGGTACCTTGTGCTGACCACCGAGCTTGCCCTTCGCCTTGAGCCAGGCATCGAAGAGTCCGCGCCGTGCGGGGATAACCTGGAGCAGCTGTAGGGTGATGTCTTTGTGGCGCTTGGCCTCGTAGTCGGAGTTGAGGCTTTGCAAGGCTTGGTCGAGAAGGGTGACAAAGGCGGCCATGTCCGTAGGGGGTGTGGCAAACTCGATGAGCCATTGGTGGAGGCACTGGGCGTTACTATCCATGAAGATGGGTGCAGCGGTGTATTCGCGCACTTGGGCTCCGGTGGCGGCACAGGCTTGGCGCAGCCCCTGCTCGGCATTGTCAACCACGAGTTCCTCGCCAAAGGCATTGATGAAGTGCTTGGTGCGGCCGGTGATAATGAACTTGTAGGGGTCTTTTTGGGTGAACTTCACCGTGTCGCCTATGATGTAGCGCCAGAGTCCGCACGAGGTGCTGATGACCATGGCGTAGTGGCGTCCTACCTCGATGTTCCAAAGAGGTACAATGGTGGGGTTGGGACGGTCAAACTCGTCCATGGGAATGAATTCATAGAACACGCCGTAGTCGACCATGAGGAGCATGGCGGGGTCGGCAAGGTCGCTCTGCAGACCGAAGAAGCCCTCGCTGGCATTGTAGGTCTCCATGTAGTGCATGTGGCTGCTGGGGATGAGCTTCCGGTATTGCTCACGGTAGGGGGTGAAGGCTACGCCGCCGTGGAAGAACACCTCGAGCATAGGCCACAGCTCGCACAGATTGGCCTTGCCGGTGATCTCAAGGGTGCGGTGCAGCACGGCCATCATCCAGGAGGGCACGCCTGAGAGGTTGGTGATGTTGTAGTCCTTGATGCAGTGTGCAATGCGCTCCATCTTCTCTTCGAAGTCGCTGAGCAGAGCAATCTCCTTGCCTGGCACACGCACGAGGTTGACCAAGGGGTTGATGTTTTCGATGAGGATGGCACTGAGGTCGCCCACAAGGCTGTGCCGAAGGTTGTAGTTGGGGGCATGGCTGCCGCCGAGGATGAGGCCCTTGCCTTCGAAGAGGTGGCTCTGTGGATGACTGCGCAGATAGAGAGCTACCGAGTCGGCACCACCCTTGTAGTGTAGGTTGTGGAGTCCTTCGCGCGATACGGGGATAAACTTGCTCTTGTCATTCGTGGTGCCCGACGACTTGGCATACCACCTCACACGGCCAGGCCATAGGATATGGCGCTCGCCATGCCGCATGCGCTCGATATAGCCTTTCAGCGCGTCATAGTCGGTGATGGGCACACGGGAGGCAAACTGCTCGTAGCTGTGTATGTCGCTATATCCATGGAGGATGCCCCACTCGGTGTGGCGGGCACAATGCACCAGATGTTGCAACGCACGGCGCTGCATGGCTTCACCCTCGGTGGCATACTTGTCTATCGTGTGCTGGCGGCCTCGTAGCGCAGCACCTATGAGCTTGGTGGTTATCATTGCTGGTGAATGTTCACTTCACAAAGGTAACGCAGACTTTTCTGAAAAGTAGTGAACGACTGTGTTTCTTATAATAATTTAACACTCCTCCCCTACTCCTGTGGAGCGTATGAGGTAGAGCTTGTCGTTGGGGCGTATGCGGTCGGGTACCTTGAATGATACGTGTACGCCTTTCTTCACCGTGTCGACAGGCTTGAGGTTTACGCGTGCCTCGTCGAGTGTGAGGTACATGGCGCCCGTGGTGTGGCCCGTGATGAGGAGCTTGTCGCCCACGTGCAGTTCGGTAGCCTCGATGAGGAACTCTGCCACGCCAATGTTTGAGAAGTAGCGGATGCCCTTACCGGCATATACCTTGCGCTCGGTAGCTGATGAACCGTAGTTGCGGGTCCACTCGCCCA
The DNA here is from genome assembly GCA_017557005.1 of Bacteroidaceae bacterium. Classification (GTDB taxonomy): domain Bacteria; phylum Bacteroidota; class Bacteroidia; order Bacteroidales; family Bacteroidaceae; genus UBA1189. The sequence continues at coordinate 5,603 of JAFZFZ010000035.1, forward strand.
GACGCTGTCCCAAGTAGTAGCCGTTCCAGAAGCCGCGGTTGAAGACGGTGCGTAGGCGCTCGTCCCACTCGTCTTTCTTCTCCTCGGTGAGTGTGCCGTCGAGGTAGCTGTTGATGGCTTCGTTGTAACACTCGACCACGGTCTTCACATATTCGGGACCGCGGGCACGGCCTTCGATCTTGAATACGCGTACACCGGCTTCCATCATCTCGTCCATGAAGCGGATGGTCTTGAGGTCCTTGGGCGACATCACGTATTTGTTGTCTACCTCAAGCTCGATATTACCATCGGTCTCGCTCAGGAGGTGAGAGGCCTCGGGGACTCTTGTGACGTCGTAGCTGCGGCGGCATACCTGCATGCAAGCACCGCGGTTGGCTGAGGCGTTCAGTTCGTGCAGACTCAGATAGCACTTGCCCGATACGGCCATGCACAATGCTCCGTGGCAAAACATCTCGATGCGGATGAGTTCGCCCTTGGGACCACGTATCTGTTCGTCCTGTATGGTCTTGTAGATGGCAGCCACCTGCTTGAGGTTGAGTTCGCGGGCGAGCACCACCACGTCGGCAAAGCGGGCATAAAACTTGAGCGCCTCGGCATTGCTGATGTTGAGCTGCGTAGAGAGGTGCACCTCCTGGCCTATGCGGTTGCAGTAGTCCATCACAGCCACGTCGGCAGCGATGACGGCCGAGATGCCAGCCTCGTGGGCGGCGTCGACGATGGTGCGCATGAGTGCTACATCCTCATCGTAGATGATGGTATTGACCGTGAGATAGCTCTTTACGCCATGCTCGTCGCATGTGGCAGCGATTTCGCGCAGGTCATCGATGCTGAAGGTGTTGGCCGAACGGGCACGCATGTTGAGGTTTTCAATGCCAAAGTAGATGCTGTCAGCACCCGCATTGATGGCTGCAGCCAGTGACTCGCGCGAGCCTACAGGCGCCATTATTTCAAAGTCTTTACGATTCATGCCACAAAAGTATATAATAATCGCCGAAAAATGCACTTCATTGACGACGAATTGCTGAATAATTGTTAATTTTGCACCGTTTTTCGTGCGCCACATGCACGCAAACTATGCATATTATTAGGTATCAGTTATATTTAAGAAATCATCTCGTATGAAATTGTTTGAATTCCAACCTAAGTTGTACTCTTGCCTCAAGAGCTACAACAAGGCTACCTTCATGTCCGACCTCATGGCCGGTATCATCGTAGGTATCGTGGCGCTACCGTTGGCCATTGCTTTCGGTATTGCTTCGGGTGTAACCCCCGAGAAAGGTATCATCACCGCTATCATCGCGGGCTTGCTCATCTCTGTATTTGGCGGTAGCAAGGTGCAGATTGGCGGTCCTACAGGAGCGTTCATCGTTATCGTCTTCGGCATCATTGCCGAGTATGGCATCGGCGGACTCACCGTTGCCACCTTCATGGCAGGTATCTTCCTGATCTTGATGGGATTGTTGCGTGTGGGTACTATTATTAAGTATATCCCCTACCCCATCATCGTGGGCTTCACGAGCGGTATCGCACTCACCATCTTCACCACACAGATCAAGGACCTCTTTGGCATGCAGATTGCCGAGGTGCCTGCCGACTTTGTGAGCAAATGGATGGTATACTTCCAGAACATCGGCACCATGAACATCTGGCCCTTGCTGATTGGTATATGCAGCATTCTCATCATCGTATACACTCCGAAGATCAGCAAGAAGCTCCCCGGCTCGCTCGTGGCTATCATCGTGATGACCGTAGTGGCTCTGCTGCTGAAGAACTTTGCTGGTGTGACCAGCATTGAGACCATCGGCGACCGCTTCACTATCAACCCCGATATGCCCAAGCTTGAGGTGCCCAAGATCACTTGGGAGGTGTTTACCAAACTCATGTCGCCCGCTTTGGTGATTGCCATGCTGGGTGCTATTGAGTCGCTGCTCTCTGCTGCTGTGGCTGATGGTGTCATTGGCGACAAGCACGATAGCAATCAGGAGCTTATGGGTCAGGGTATCGCCAATATGGTGTGCTCGCTCTTTCATGGTATTCCCGCTACTGGAGCCATTGCCCGCACCATGACCAATATCAACAACGGTGGACGCACTCCTATTGCAGGTGTCATCCATGCTTTGGTGCTGTTGCTCATCTACTTCTTCCTCATGCCTTTGGCTAAGTACATCCCTATGTCGTGCTTGGCAGGTATCTTGGTTGTGGTATCATACAATATGAGCGAATGGCGCAGCTTCAAGGCTATCTTGAAGAACCCCAAGAGCGATATCATCGTGTTGCTCGTGACTTTCTTCCTCACTGTCATCTTCGACCTCACCATCGCCATCGAGGTAGGTATCCTCATCGCTTGCTTGCTCTTCATGCGCCGCATGTCAGAGGTGACCAACGTATCGGTAGAGACTCAAGAAATTGACCTTAGCGCTGATAGCGACCTGCCCGACAATGTGGAGCATCTCATCATCCCCGACCACGTAGAGGTATATGAGATCAATGGTCCCTACTTCTTCGGTGTTGCCAACCGCTTCGAAGAGGTGATGAACGACATGGGCAGTACCCCTGCTGTGCGCATCATTCGCATGCGTAAGGTGCCCTTCATCGACTCTACCGGTGTGCACAACCTCACCAACCTGTGTGAGAAGTGCTTGCAGAAGGATGTACACATCGTGCTCTCTGGTGTGAGCCCCAAGGTAATGGAGGTTCTTACCAAGGCTGGATTCGATAAGCTCATCGGCAAGGAGAATATCTGTAGCCACATCACCATAGCGCTGGAGCGCTCAAAGGAATTGGCCGCAGGACTTGTAAAGTAAAAGGCACAAGAGCATAAAGCAAAGAGGCTTCAGAGTGATTCTGGAGCCTCTTTTTTTATCTATAATATTTATTGGCGGTTATTCGCGATGGATGCCGTAGGCAGTCTCTTCACGGCGATGAGGGTAGTTGCCACGTAGCCACTCGAAATCCTCGGGGCGTGCCTTTAGAGCGTTGCTATCGTCGTGCGGATTATAGATTTGGAGCAGTGCTGACTCAATATCTCCATCCAGCGAAACGGAGTGTGTGGGGGCAGGTGGCACAATCTCAGGCACCACTCCCAAACCGAAATGTTGTGCCAATGCCTCGAGCGACATGCGTGTGGCTGTGGCCTTGCCATCGGCCGAGTAGCCGGCAATGTGAGGGGTGCCAATGTAGCAACGGTCGAGCAGCGTGAGGTCGATGCCAGGCTCATGTTCCCACACATCGATGATGCATTGTGCTATGTGTCCTGCATCGAGAGCTTGAAGCAAGGCTGCAGTGTCGGTAGTCTCGCCACGCGAGGTGTTGATAAAGTAAGGCTTACGCTCGAGATGGGCAAAGAAGTCGCTATCGGCCAAATGCCATGTGCGGTAGGGGCCATCGTGTGTGAGCGGGGTGTGTATGGTGATGACATCGGCCTCGCGGGCAATCTCGGACAAGGATACGAAGCCCTCCTCGCCCTGTTGGGCACGGGGTGGGTCGCACAAGAGTACGCGCATGCCCCAGGTAGCAGCCATACGGGCTACAAGTGTGCCTACGTGGCCTACACCTACAATGCCAATGGTACTTGATGCTAACGGAAAGCCCTGCTCGCGCTGCAGTAGAAGTAGTACCGATTGCACGTATTGGCACACCGAGGCGGCATTGCAGCCTGGTGCATTGGTCCAATAGATGTTATGGGCGGCACAGTAGGCTGTGTCAATATGGTCGTATCCGATGGTGGCGGTAGCAATAAACTGAACACGACTGCCATCGAGCAAGTGGGCATCGCAGCGAGTGCGAGTGCGCACGATGAGTGCATCGGCATCACGCACCAAAGCGGCATCGATGTGTGCTCCAGGGGCATACACGGCATCTACACCCATCGCATCCAGAGCCTCGCGTATGTAGGGTATCTTATCGTCTACAATTACTTTCATTGAGTATCAATATGCTTTCGGGACCCATGTTGAACAGGAGATCGACGATGCTCATGTTGGGCATGAATCCATGTTTTTCCTTAAATACTTGATAATACTCCTTTGGGACAAAAGTCTCATCGGTGTGCCATTCCTGCTTGGGGTGTATGCATTGGCGCAGGTCGAGGGTGGGGGATGAGCTGGCATACTCAGTAGTGCGTTGCAGGGGAGTGTCGATACCGATGAGCTGGCACATAAGCTGAGTGAGCTCAAGGTTGAAATCGTAGAGAAACTCATGCTTCTTCTCGTAGAAGGGGCGCAGGTCGTCTTCGTAGTAGAGGAAGAAAGGAGTGTGGCGATAGGCTGCCTCCAAGGCATTCCAATGGCGATGACGCCAGTTGCCGTGGTCGCTGATGCGGATGTCGCGCATCAAGCACTTGCCCTCGGTCGTTTTCTCTGTGGGGATGGTGAGTGCCAGCGCACCATTGGCATCTACTATCATGCAACGGTTGCGGTAGGTCTGCTTGGCATAGTTGTCGTATGCCTCTATATAGGCTGTGCCATCGCACTGCTGCAGCTTGGCATAGTATTGTATGGGGGCCAGATAGGCCGATGAGAGTAGTATGTCCATATTCTTGTCTGATACGGTAGGAGTATCCTCTATTTTTCTGCAAATGTAATGGATTATCTCCAACAGGGCAACAATAGGCGGGCTTTTTCCATACGAACCATCCGGTGGGAACCGCGCAAAAAGCTTAAAACTTGCAAAATAGACCGAAAATGTGGAAGATTATCTGTATATTTGTCGTATGAAATGGATGGTAGGCATAAAAATATGGGTACTTTTGATGCTGTGTGCATGTACGGGAGTGCAGGCTCAGAGCTATAGAAAGCAGGTGGTGCTGCCCATGGAGGTGTATGAGGGCGACACAATCCCTGTGATACACATGCGCGACGTCTACATCTATGAACGGATGAAGTTTAAGAACCGTCGTCAAGAGCGCTACTATTGGCGTACGGTGCGTGATGTGAAGAAGACGCTGCCTATCGCTCGCGAAGTGCGCGGCATCATCATCGAAACGTATGAATATCTGCTCACTTTGCCCGATGAGAAAACCCGCGAGAAGCATCTTGCGGCGGTGGAGAAGGGCTTGATGGCGCAGTATACACCCCGCATGAGGCAACTCACACTCAGTCAAGGAAAGATGCTCATCAAACTCATCGATCGCGAATGCGAACAGACGGGGTATGAACTCATACGCGTCTTTATGGGCAACGTGAAAGCGGGCTTCTATCAAGCTTTTGCAGCACTCTTCGGGGCTAGTTTGAAGAGGGGATACGAGCCCGATGGAGCTGATGCGGAAATAGAGGAAATCATCTTCTGGATAGAGCAGGGGCAACTATAAATATTATATAGGAATAGAAAAGCGCTATTTTTTGGCAGTTTATAGAAAAATTCTTGTAACTTTGCAGAGATACAGTAGACAAAACTAATTATAAATCATATAAAAGTGAAGCTATGAAAACAAATTATGAAGTTCGTTATGCAGCACATCCTGAGGATGCGAAGAACTACGACACCAAGCGTATCCGTCGCGACTTCCTCATTGAGAAGGTGTTTGCAGCCGATGAAGTGAACATGGTGTACTCAATGTACGACCGCATGGTAGTGGGTGGTGCAATGCCCGTAAACGAGGCTTTGAAGCTTGAGGCTATTGATCCGCTGAAGGCTCCCTTCTTCACCACACGCCGCGAGATCGGTATGTTCAACGTAGGTGGTCCTGGCATCGTGAAGGCTGGCGACGAGACCTACGAACTCGATTATAAAGAGGCACTCTACATCGGTTCGGGCGACCGTGATGTAATCTTCGAGAGCAAAGATCCGCAGAACCCTGCCAAGTTCTACTTCAACTCATGCACCGCACACCGCAACTATCCCAATAAGAAGGTGACTAAGGCTGATGCTGTAGTGGCTCACATGGGTTCGCTCGAGGGGTCTAACGATCGCAACATCAATAAGATGCTCGTAAATCAGGTACTTCCCACTTGTCAGATTCAGATGGGTATGACCGAACTCGCTCCCGGTAGCGTATGGAACACCATGCCTGCTCACGTACACAGCCGTCGTATGGAGGCTTACTTCTACTTTGAGGTACCCGAAGAGCATGCAGTTTGCCACTTCATGGGCGAGGTAGACGAGACACGCCACATCTGGATGAAGGGCGACCAGGCAGTACTCTCTCCCGAGTGGTCAATCCATAGCGCTGCAGCTACACACAACTATACCTTCATCTGGGGTATGGGTGGTGAGAACCTCGACTATGGCGATCAGGACTTCTCATTGATCACAGACTTGAAATAAACTCGTAACGTATTACTCATAATTCATATTTAAAATGAACATGTTTTCATTAGAAGGTAAGAACGCTTGGATTACTGGCGCATCTTACGGTATCGGATTCAACATTGCCAAGGCATTTGCAGGTGCTGGCATCAAGAACATCATCTTCAACGACATCAACGAAGAGGCTCTCGCTAAGGGCTTGGCCAACTACAAGGAGGCAGGCATCGAGAACGTACATGGCTACGTGTGCGACGTTACCGATGAGGTAGCTGTTAAGGAACTCGTAGAGAAGATCCACGCTGAGGTAGGACAGATTGATATCCTCGTAAACAATGCAGGTATCATCAAGCGCATTCCTATGCACGAGATGAAGCGTTCAGAGTTCCAGCAGGTTATCGATATCGACCTCGTAGGTCCGTTCATCTGCGCCAGCGCTGTAATCCCCGAGATGATGGAGCGTCGCGAGGGTAAGATCATCAACATCTGCTCTATGATGTCAGAGCTTGGTCGCGAGACCGTATCAGCTTATGCTGCAGCCAAGGGTGGTCTGAAGATGCTCACACGCAACATCTGCTCAGAGTATGGTGAGTACAATATCCAGTGTAACGGTATCGGCCCGGGCTACATCGCTACACCGCAGACTGCTCCTCTCCGCGAGCGTCAGGCCGATGGCTCACGTCATCCGTTCGACTCATTCATCTGCGCCAAGACTCCCGCTGGTCGCTGGCTCGATCCCGAGGAACTCGCAGGTCCTGCTGTATTCCTCGCTTCGAAGGCTTCAGATGCCGTAAATGGTCACATCCTCTATGTTGACGGCGGTATCTTGGCTTATATCGGTAAGCAACCCTAAGCCTCTGTATGCAGAGACTTAACTGAGTGAATTATGAATTAAGAATTATGGCATGACGTTTCATGTTTTAGTTTTTAGTTCATAATTCATATTTCATAGTTACCCTATTATCAATAACTTATAATTCGTTATTCAATGAAGAAGATTTTTTCATTCATCAGCCTTCTCGCCCTTCTCACCGCTTGCGGACAGATGAAGAGTACTGACTTTGTCGTTACCGTAAGCAACGATCAGGCTTTCGACCGCATCGAAGAGATGGTAGAGGTGCCCATCAGCGATATTGCCAAGAAGGTACAGCTCATCGATGAGGAGCAATACGTCATCCTTGATGCTGAAGGCAACCAGGTTCCCTATCAGATTACCTACAATGACAACCTCCTGTTCCCTGTTACCGTGCAGGCTAAGGGTGAGGCTACCTATACCATCACTGTAGGCGAGCCCGTCGAGGTAGAGCAACTTGTATACGGACGTCACTACCCCGAGCGTGTTGACGATATCGCTTGGGAGAACGACCGCACCGCTTATCGTACCTATGGTCCTGCTTTGCAGGCAAGAGGCGAGCGTGCCTTTGGTTACGATGCTTGGGTAAAGCGTGTGCCCGGACTCGTGGTAGAGCAGCGCTATGCTACTGAGTTGAACGAGGAGATCCGCGAGGAGATCCGTCAGTTGAAGAAGCAGCGCAAGTTTGCTGAGGCTGACGAGTTGTTCCACTCTATTTCATACCACGTAGACCATGGCAATGGTCACGACTGCTACAAGGTAGGTCCTACACTCGGTTGCGGTACTGCAGCATTGCTCAATGGCGATGCCATCGTATACCCCTACTGCTGGAAGGAGTTTGAGATATTGGAGAATGGTCCCCTGCGCTTCACCGTGAAGCTCACCTACAATCCGCTCACCGTGGGCAGCAATGAGGGTGTAGTAGAGACCCGTGTCATCTCTCTTGCCAGGGGTTCGCAGCTCAATAAGACCGTCGTAAGCTACGAGGGCTTGAAGCAGGCTACACCCGTCGCTACAGGTCTTGTCATCCATCCCGAGAACCCCGAAGCTTATGTGCTTGAGGGCGATAAGGGCTACATCGCATATGCTGACCTCACCGACAATGTAAACAATGACAATGGTGTCATCTACGTAGGTGCTGTGATGCCCGACAAGGTAAAGGAGGCCAAGGCAGCTATGTTTGCCGACAAGGAAGCCAAGGAGCGTGGTGCATCGGGCCACGTGCTTGCCATCAGCAATTACAAGCCCGACAGCGAGTACACCTACTACTGGGGTTCAGGCTGGAGCAAGTATGGTTTCGACTCTATGGAGGCATGGACCGACTATCTCAACCGCTATGCACAAAGCGTACGCAATCCTTTGCAGGTAAAGTACTAATCCTTGCTGGATAACTATAATAATAGGGGAGGAGAGCTGCTCAAAAGCGCTTTCCTCCCCTTACTTTTATGCTGCTTGCTTATTCCTTCAATGCCTCAGCTACAGCCTTGGCCTTGGCGCTGCCAATGATTGCCTCGAGTTCTTCGAGTGTGGCAGCCTTGATGCGCTTCACGCTCTTGAAGTGGGCAAGTAGGGCATCCTTGGTCTTGGGGCCAATGCCTTTGATGGTGTCGAGTGCCGAGGCCGTCTGACGCTTGCTACGCTTGTCGCGGTGGAAGGTGATGGCAAAGCGGTGCACCTCGTCCTGTATACGTTCTAAGAGGTGAAAGAGGGCGCTCTGCTGCTTTAGCCCGATACTCATCGTGGGGAATCCAAAGAGCAACTCGGCCGTGCGGTGACGATCGTTCTTAGCCAAGCCAGCAATGGGGATGTGCAGGCCCAATTCGTCCTCTACCACCTCGCGTATCACCTCCATCTGTCCCTTGCCACCATCGGCAATGATGAGGTCGGGTAGGGGAGTGCTCTCGGCAATCATACGCGAGTAGCGGCGATGCACCACCTCACGCATAGAAGCATAGTCGTCAGGGCCAACGACCGTCTTGATATTGTATTTGCGGTACTCCTGCTTGCTCGGTTTGCCCATGTGGAAGACGATGCAGGCAGCTACGGCGTCGGTACCCGAGATGTTCGAGTTGTCAAAGCACTCGATGTGGGCGGGCATCTTCTCCAGTTTGAGGTGCTCCTGAATCTCCTTGAGCAGGCGCGTGTTCTTCTGCTCGGGGTTGAGTTTGTCTGACTGTTTGAGGCGGTCCAGTTTGTATTGCTTTACATTGAGTTCAGAGAGGTCGAGCAGCTTCTTGCGGTCGCTACGCTGGGGCACGGTAAAGGTCACTCCCTCGAGGTCCATGTCTATGGGGAAGGGCACCACAATCTCGGGCGAACGGCTCTTGTAGCGCTCACGCATCTCCACGATGCCCAGGGCCAGCAGTTCCTCGCGCGTCTCACTCATCTTCTTCTTATACTCGAAGGTAAAGGCTTGGTTGATAGCACCATTGGTGATGTGCAGATAGTTGATAAAGGCGCTCTCACCCTCCTCCTCGATAGAGAATACGTCGATGTTGTCGATGATGTGGCTCACCACCTCACTCTTCTCACGGAAGCGCTCCAGCGCATCGTACTTGCGCTTCAGCTCCATGGCCTCCTCGAAGCGCATCTCCTCGCTCAGCTGCTTCATCTGCTCCATCAGCTGGCGGCTCAGCTCCTTGGTATTACCTCGCAGTATTTGGCGTATCTCACTGATCTGCTCCATGTACTCCTCGCGGCTCTGCAGCGCTATGCATGGGGCCTTACAGCGCTTGATGTGGTAGTCGAGACAGGGCTTAAACTTGCCACTGCGTATATTCTCGGGCGTGAGGGCAAGGTTGCAGGTGCGCACCGTATACACTTGCTTGATGAGGCTCAGTATCTCATTGAGTGTGGGCATGTGGCTGTAGGGGCCGTAGTATTGCGAGCCGTTGCGGATAATCTTGCGCGTCTTGAACACCTTGGGGAAATATTCGCTCGTGATGCAGATAGAGGGGTAGGTCTTGTCGTCCTTGAGCAATACGTTGTAGCGCGGCTTATATTTCTTGATGAGGTTGTTCTCAAGCAGCAACGCATCTTCTTCGCGGCTCACCACAACGTAGCGAATATCAGCGATTTGCGCCACCAGCACGCGCGTCTTTCCCGTGTGCTCCTTCTGGAAGTATTGACTCACACGGCGCTTCAGATTCTTCGCCTTACCCACATAGATTACCGTGCCCTCCTTGTTGAGATACTGGTAGCATCCCGGTGTGTCGGGCAAGTTCTCCACAATGGATTGCAGGTAAGGATTCTTCTTTAGCGGACTCTCAAACATGGTGCAAGGCGTTTATACAGACAAATTACGCAATAAAAAACAAGATGTGCAAGCAAACGTGTCCTTTTCCTTACTCCTCCACCTCGTAGGGCATGAAGTGAAACTCCTCCTTCGCTTTCTCTTGCGCGAAGCAGTAGAAGGTGAGTTCGGCCGTAGTGCACAGTTCACCATTGCACTGGATAGAGGCCTCCATGAGTGCAAAGTTGCGCTTCATCTCGCAGATGCGAGCGCGTATCTCTATCTTTGTGCCCTCAGTGGTCGGGATAGGGCGCTTATACTTGATGTTGAGGTTCGTAGTCATGCCCGAGGTCTGCAGCTTGCGGGCGATGACCCATCCTGCCGTCTCGTCGATGAGCGTGGCCTGTATGCCTCCGTGTAGCGTGTTTGTCCACCCCTGGAAGTGATCCTTGGGACTCCAGAAGCACACCACCTCGTCGCCATCCTCATAAAACTCCATGTGCAAGCCATGCTCATTCTTCGGGGCACAAGCAAAGCAGTGGTATCCCTCCTCACGGCTCATCCCCAAGTAGGGATTGATAATTCTCTTCATTGGCGTCTATTGTTTTATTGAACCATTACTATCAATACAAGAAACCGAAGGCCCACAAGGGAATCTTGTTGCCTACGCTATATTCGATGTCGTCAGATGCGATGTAAGCCTCCTTCTCATGGGCAATCTGCTTGCCATCTTTGCTCTTTCCACCTACCTCAATGGTATATTTTCGGTCAATAGTATAGTCGGCGCTTCGGGTACTATACTCCACCTGATGCTGATAGGTAAGTTGGTTGGTCATAAACACTTCGCGTAAGGTTCCCTTATTGACTTCGCCCAACGAATATACGTAGAGCAGATTGGGGTTTTCTATATAGATTTTGTCGGGTTTCTGCAACTTTTTCAGTGAATCCAAATCCGAATAGAGCAGGGTGATGAGCTTAGCTCGGTGTAGATATTGAAGGTAAGCCAATAGTGTCGTGCGAGAAACACCACACATCATCGACAGCTTGGTCATATCGACCATCATAGGTACTTCTGAAGCTAAGATGGTCAAGAGTGATTTCAATTTGCGCACGTTACCCACGTCGAGTCCACACTGCTGTGGCAACTCTATCTCGAGAATCATATTTGTCACATTCTCTATGCGTGTGTAGTAGTCGCCATATCCCTCTAAGCGGAATGGGTAGTAGCCCATCTGTAGGTACTCATCGAAATAAGCCAGTGGACGGCATAGGGCATTTACCTCCGCGCAGATAGTGTCAGGAGTAGTCAATATCTCGTCCAACGTATAGGTGCGCACATCGATATGATGATATAGCTTCAGAAATTCTCTGTACGACAATCCCTGCATGTCGTATGCGATGCAGCGACGCGAGAGGTCGGCTTCGGCATTGAGTATCTGTATCAGCGACGAACCGCTGAACACGATACGCAGATCGGGATACTCATCGTATATATTCTTGATTTCACGACTCCAATCGGGATATTTATGCACCTCGTCGAGGAAGAGATGTTTGCCTCCACGCATATAAAACTGCTCTACGAACTCCCCGAGTGTATGACGCGTGAAGTAGGCATTGTCAAGGCTCACATATAGCGCCTCTTTCTCATTACCCTCATAGTGTGTCTTCAGATATTGTAGCATCAGCGTAGTTTTTCCCACGCCACGCGCTCCACGAATGCCCACCAGGCGAGTCTCCCAATTGATTTTGTCCATCAAGCTACGCACGTAATTCATAGAGGTAGCTTGGAGCAATCTCTTGTATCTTCCGATTAAAGTATCCATCTTACTCTCATTTTTCGATGCAAATATAGTTAATTTGTTTTATATGCAAAACAAATACCTTGCAAAATCGTTCAGCGCGCAAAACAAATATATTATAAATCTGTTTTACGCGCAAAACAAACAACGATAAATAAAAACATTTTACTATCTTTGTAAGATAATATGCTAACTCATTCTACTATGAACAATACACCCAAACGCCTCGAATCGCTGGATGCTTTGCGAGGGTTCGACCTCTTCCTCCTCGTCGGCTTGGAGGCCGTGATGCACGCCTTGGATGGTGCTATCGATGCTCCTTGGTTTGACCGACTGATGTGGTGCTTTACCCATGTCGACTGGGAGGGATTCTCTTCGTGGGACCTCGTGATGCCGCTCTTCATGTTCATGTCGGGCATTACCATCCCCTTCGCCCTTGCCCGCTACAAGCGCGAGCAGAGTAGGGGAGAGGCCTACCGACGCATCATCAAGCGCGTGGTGCTGCTATGGATATTCGGCATGGTGTGCCAGGGCAACCTCTTGGGGCTAAACCCCGACCGCATATACCTCTACTCCAACACCCTGCAAGCGATTGCCATGGGTTACTTGATATCGTCGGTGCTGTACCTCAATACTTCGGTGAAAACGCAGATTATCGTGGCCATAACGCTGCTGCTTGCCTTCTGGGGATGCATGGAGTGGATACAGGTAGGTGGTTATGGCGGTGGGTGCTACACGCCCGACGCAAACCTTGCCGAGTGGGTAGACCGTATCGTGCTGGGGCGCTTCCGCGATGGCGCTTCGGTAAGCGAGGCTGGCGAAGTGGTGTTTGCCTCATGGTATACCTACACTTGGGTGTTGAGCAGCATGACCTTCGGTGTTACCACACTCACGGGCATGTTTGCCGGACATATCTTGAAGAGCAGTTCTACACCTCCTCTACGAAAGTTTTACTATCTGTTTGGCATAGGTATTACCCTCATTGCCCTCGGCTGGCTCTGGAGTCTGCAGATGCCCGTCATCAAGAAGCTATGGACCAGTTCTATGGTGCTCGTGAGCAGTGGCTACTGCTTCGTGCTGATGGCGCTCTTCTATTGGATTATCGACTACAAAGGTCGCAACCGCCACATCGGCTGGCTCAAGGTGTATGGCATGAACTCCATCGTGGCCTATATGCTCGCCACCTGCGTCAATTTCAGCAGCGTTTCGCGCTCGCTCCTCTATGGCTTGCAACACTATGTGGGCGACTTCTATCCCGCCCTCATCGCCCTCAGCAATGCCGCCATCGTGTACCTTATCCTATGGCTGATGTATAGGCAAAAGGTATTCTTGAAGATATAAATTCATTGCCTCCGTTTGAGAAATTAAGTTGCCCCTATGACACACACCTTCTGCAGCCCTATCGGAATAGTGCGCCTTACCGAAGAGGGTGGAGCTATCACTCGCATTGAGCTGTCCGATGCCGTTGATGCAGCCTCTGCGCCCACTCCTTTGATGCACGAGGCTGAACAGCAGATAATGGCCTATCTCGAAGGGAAACGCCAGCAGTTGGATTTCTCCATCCGCATGGTAGGCACACCCTTTCAGCAGCGTGTGTGGCATGCTCTGCAGCAGATTTCCTACGGCACTACCCGCACCTACGGAGAGATAGCTACTGCGATAGGCAACCCCCGCGCAAGCCGCGCCGTAGGCATGGCGTGTAATAAGAATCCTCTGCTCCTCATCGTCCCCTGCCACCGCGTAGTCGGGGCTAATGGCAAGCTCACCGGCTTTGCCTATGGTACCGATGCTAAATGCAGGTTGCTGGAGTTAGAGAACCGGCATTGTCAAATAATAAAATAAGCGGAAAACCATAGTCTCCGCTTATATAATTAAGTGCAAAATGATTTACTTATTAAATTCTACAATATTAGCTGTGGCACTATATGTAATTTGCATATAAAGCGGAGTAATCATGTGAATAGAAGAGCTAACAGTAACATTGGTTAAAGTCTGTGCACCAACGAGATTCGCATTTTTAGTCATTTCGTTTATGGCATTGTTACGGAGTGTCTTCTTGCTTACAGCACAAAAACCGCAGATATAAGTCGCAGTTGCATCACCATGGGCCTGACCCACTACCTGGAAATTATTCTCTGACAACACTACTTGAGTTTGTGTAAGATTGTGGTTGGTCGCTGTCAATGATGAAAAACCTACACAACTGGTGAATGAGAGGGCTACTGCTACAAAAGCGCAAATGGTCAAAAACTTTTTCATAATCTTCAGTTGTTTGAATTAATATTTTGCAAATATACTTAAAAATATTGTCCTCCAATAGTTAACGCACAAAAAAAAGCGCGGACAAAACTCTGTCTATTCGCTTCTGAGGTCTTCGACTACCTTGCACCAAATATACGAGTAAAGCCCACGCCGAATGGCGTGAGCGTCATCGCTTTACTCTTGGTGCTTTGTGAAAGTGTCGAAGTTTCAGAAGCCAGAATCAAAGCTAAACGCTTTTCCAATATGTCTAAAATGTGCGTATCTTACAATACGCGATGCTTCATAGGCAAATCAATTAAATGTTTTCAATACTGCAAATGTAGGAATATGTTTGCACAAATGCAAGTTTTCTTATTCTATATCTTCACTCCCTTCCACTCCTCCGCCAATATCTCGGTGCAGGCCTCTGCTACTGAGCGTATGATTTCCAAGCCACGCTTGCGGGGGATGCGTATGGTCTCGCCAACTATGAGCATATCATTTAGGGTGGGGCGGCCATGGCCATTGACTGTAGTGGCATGCTCGCCATTGTAGCCTGCTGTGCTGCGTGTGAGGTCGTAGGCTGGGGCAAGGCTCCAGCGTCCATGGTCGTAGAGGAAGGCAAAGTTTTTGGCGTGGTCGTCCTTATTGTCGGTCAGTATGTTGAATGCCATGCGGCGATACATCTCGTCCACTTGAGCGGGGTCTTGCGTGATGAATCCTGTGAGGTGGAGCAACGTCTTATAGTCTACATTGGGTGTGCGGATGTCTACACCAAGCAGCGCAGCGGCGGTGGCCGTGTGGAGGCGTTGTCCCTCGCGGAGGTCAAAGCGGCGTGTGGCAAAGTATTTGCCCTCCATCAACTTATAGTCCGGCACGGTGATAC
>JAFZFZ010000036.1 GCA_017557005.1 Bacteroidaceae bacterium
GAGAAGTTAAATGGAGATAAATGGAGATAAAGGCCAAATGACTTGTACGCGGTGTACTAAACTATTGGCATTTAACTCCACAAGAGCGAAGCGCTATCTCCCTTTAACTACATTTAACTCCTAAACTATCTCCCTTTAACTCCTTAACTCCTGAAAGTTGAGCCCCGCGAAACTTAAGTAATAATAGGTATCATCCCAAAAAGGAAAGAAGATGAAGATAATGAAATTTGGCGGAACATCGGTAGGTTCCGTAGACAGTATACTGAAGGTAAAGCAGATTGTAGAGGCTGAGAAGGAGCCCGTGATCGTGGTGGTATCGGCCCTGGGCGGCATCACCGACCAGCTCATACGTACAGCCACTATGGCCACGAAGGGCGACATCGCCTATGAGGCCGAGTTTGACGGCATGGTGCGCCGCCACGATGACATGATACAGCAGGTGATACCCTCGGGCAGCAAGAAGCGCACGCTGGGTAAGAAGATACATGCCTTGCTGGATGAACTGAAGGATATCTATCAGGGATTGTATCTGCTGAAGGATATATCGTCGAACATGGAGGACACGGTGGTGAGCTATGGCGAACGCCTGTCGAGCCTGATCGTGGGTGCGCTGATCGAGGATGCGGAGGTGTTTGACGCACGCTCGTTCATGAAGACCGAGCGCAAGCATCACAAGCACTTGCTGGACTCGGAGCTGTCAGCGAAGCTCATCAAGGAGACCTTCAACGAGCTGCCCAAGGTGTCGGTGGTGCCGGGCTTCATCGCATCGGACAAGAACACGGGCCGCGTGACCAACCTGGGACGTGGCGGCTCAGACTATACGGCGGCGGTGATAGCAGCGGTGCTGGATGCAAGCATACTGGAGATATGGACCGACGTGGACGGATTCATGACGGCCGACCCGAAGGTGATATCTACGGCCTATGCCATCGACGAACTGAGCTACGTGGAGGCAATGGAGCTGTGCAACTTCGGCGCCAAGGTGGTGTATCCGCCTACCATATACCCGGCATTCCATGAGAATGTGCCTATATTGATTAAGAATACCTTCAACCCCGAGGCTGCAGGTACCATCATACGCGCTCAGCTGAGCGACAACACCAAGCCCATCAAGGGTATCTCGAGCATCAACGACACGGCCCTCATCACGGTGCAGGGCCTCGGCATGGTGGGCGTGATCGGTGTGAACCACCGCATCTTCCGCACACTGGCACAGAACGGCATCAGCGTGTTCTTCGTGTCGCAGGCATCGTCAGAGAACAGTACATCAATCGGTGTGCGCAACGTAGACGCTCCGGTGGCATGTGAGGTGCTCAACGCTGAGTTTGCCAAGGAGATAGCTACGGGTGAGATCAACCGCGTGACCGCCGAAACAGGACTGGCTACCGTGGCCATCGTGGGCGAGAACATGAAGCATACACCCGGTATCGCAGGTAAGCTGTTCGGCACATTGGGCCGCAACGGTATCAACGTGATTGCCTGTGCGCAGGGTGCCTCGGAGACCAATATCTCATTCGTGGTGGATGCTACCTGGCTGCGCAAGACGCTGAACGTGATACACGACTCGTTCTTCCTCTCAGAATACCAGGTGCTGAACCTCTTCATCTGCGGTGTGGGCACCGTGGGAAGCAGCCTCATAGAGCAGATACGCCAGCAGCGCGAGAAGCTGATGGAGGAGCGCGGACTGATGCTCAACGTGGTGGGTATCGCGAGCGGACACTATGCGGTGTTTGACCGCGACGGCATAGACCTCACCAACTACCGCGACACACTGAAGGAGGGCGGCGAGAGCAACCTGGCCCGACTGAAGGAGGAGGTGATAGGTATGAACATCTTCAACTCGGTATTCGTAGACTGCACCGCCAGCGACGACGTGGCAGCACTGTATCAGGAGTTCCTCAACCACAACATATCGGTGGTGGCAGCCAACAAGGTGGCAGCATCATCGGCCTATGAGAACTACAAGGCGCTGAAGCAGACAGCCCGCCAGCGTGGCGTGAAGTACCTCTTCGAGACCAACGTGGGTGCAGGCTTGCCCGTGATCAACACCATCAACGACCTTATCAACAGCGGCGACAAGATACTGCGCATCGAGGCAGTGGTGAGTGGCACGCTGAACTTCATATTCAACACCATCAGCGAGGAGATCAAGCTGAGCGACACCATCCGACTGGCCAAGGAGAAGGGCTACAGCGAGCCCGACCCACGTATCGACCTCTCGGGTAAGGACGTGATACGCAAACTGGTGATCCTCGCCCGCGAGGCCGGATACCCCATCGAGCAGGACGACGTGGAGAAGAACCTCTTCATCCCGCAAGAGCTGTTTGACGGTTCGCTCGACGACTTCTGGAACAACGTGCCTTCGCTCGACGCCGACTTTGAGGAGCGCCGCAAGCGCCTCGTGGCTGAGGGCAAGCGCTGGAGATTCGTGGCCCGACTCGACGAGGGCAAGGCTTCGGTATCGCTGCAGGAGGTGAACCAGTGGCACCCCTTCTACAATCTTGAGGGTAGCAACAACATCATCCTCCTCACCACCGAGCGCTACAAGGAATACCCCATGATGATCCAAGGCTATGGCGCCGGTGCCAGCGTGACCGCCGCCGGTGTATTTGCCGACATCATGTCGATTGCGAACATTTAGGATAATTAGGAATTAGGAATTAGGAGTTAGGAATTTTTAGTTAGGAATTTTTAATTAGGAGTTTTTAATTCTGAGTTCTGAGTTAGGAATTGAAACCGCCCGGATGGCCTTAATTCCTAATTCCTAACTCCTACTCCCTACCTCCTACTTCCTACTTCCTCATTCCTACTTCCTACTTCCTACATAATATGAAGTACCTCATCATCCTTGGCGATGGTATGGCCGACTGGGCTGTACCCGCCTTAGACCATAAAACCCTGCTGCAGCATGCGCACACTCCCCATATGGACCGCCTGGCCCGCATGGGACGCACGGGAATGCTCAAGACCGTGGCCGATGGATTCCACCCGGGTAGCGAGGTGGCCAACATGTCGGTGCTGGGATATGACATGCCCACCGTGTATGAGGGTAGGGGAGTGCTGGAGGCGGCCAACATTGGCGTAGACCTCGCTCCCGATGAGATTGCTGCACGATGCAACCTGGTGTGCATCGAGGGTGACATACTGAAGAATCACTCGTCGGGCCACATCACTACCGAGGAGGCCGACATACTGATACAATACCTGCAGGAGCAGCTGGGCGATGAGCGCGTGGCCTTCCACACGGGAGTGCAATACCGCCATCTGCTGGTGGTGAAGGGGGGCGACAAGCGCCTGCACTGCACACCGCCACACGACGTGCCCCTGCAACCCTACCGCCCACTGATGGTGCGTGCCGAGGTGCCCGAGGCACAGGCGACGGCCGACCTGGTGAACGACCTCATCATCCGCTCGCAAGAGCTGCTGGCAAAGCATCCGCTCAACCTCAAGCGTGTGGTCGAAGGCAAGGACCCGGCCAACTCGATATGGCCCTGGTCGTTTGGCAACAGACCCAACATGCGACCGCTGTGCGAGATGTATCCGCAGCTGAAGCGTGGCTCGGTGATATCGGCCGTAGACCTCATCAATGGCATAGGATACTACGCGGGACTGCGCCGCATCAGCGTGGAGGGGGCCACGGGACTGTACGATACCAACTACGAGAACAAGGCTGCTGCTGCCATCGAGGCACTGAAGACCGACGACCTGGTATACCTGCATATAGAGGCCAGCGACGAGGCGGGCCACGAGGGCGACATCGACCTCAAGCTGCGCACCATAGAGAACCTCGACCATCGGGCCATAGCACCCATCGTGGAGGCGCTGGAGCAGTGGAGCGAGCCGGTGACCATCGCCGTGCTGCCCGATCATCCCACACCCTGTGCACACCGTACGCACACGGCCGAGCCGGTGCCCTTCCTCATCTACACGCCCGGCATGGAGCCCGATGCGGTGCAGACCTTCGACGAGGTGGCCTGCCAGCAGGGTGCCTATGGGTGGCTGGAGAAGGACCAGTTTATGAAGGCGCTGCTGGCTATCGGGTAGCGCATATATATAGATAGAAGGATAACACTAACCATATAGAAAGGACAGATTGATATGAAATACTATAGTACCAACCGACAGGCTCCCATGGCATCGCTCGCCGAGGCGGTGGTGCGCGGACTGGCTACGGACAAGGGATTGTATATGCCCGAACGCATCGTGCCGCTGTCGCAGGAGTTCTTCGATGGCATTGACCGCCTGAGCTTCCAAGAGATTGCCTATGAGGTGGCGCGTGCCTTCTTCGGTGAGGACATACCGGCCGACGACCTGCGCCACATCGTGTATGACACGCTGCCGTTTGACGCTCCCGTGGTGCACGTGGATGGCAACATATACTCGCTGGAGCTGTATCATGGCCCCACGCTGGCATTCAAGGATGTGGGTGCCCGATTCATGGCGCGTATGTTGGGATACTTTATCAAAAACGATAACGTTAACGAAAACGATGACTGCAATGTGCAGCAGACGGGTGAGGTGAACGTCCTTGTAGCTACTTCGGGCGACACGGGATCGGCAGTGGCCAATGGCTTCTTGGGCGTGGAGGGTATCCATGTATATGTGCTCTACCCCAAGGGCAAGGTGAGTGCCATACAGGAGGCGCAGTTTACCACGCTGGGACAGAATATCACGGCCATCGAGGTGGACGGCGTGTTTGACGACTGCCAGCGCCTGGTGAAGAGTGCCTTCATGGATGCCGAACTGAATGCGCACATGAAGCTCACATCGGCCAACTCAATCAATGTGGCACGATTCCTCCCGCAGGCGTTCTACTACTTCTATGCCTATGCGCAGATGAAGCGGATGGGCAAGGCCGACGAACTGGTGTTCTGCGTGCCCAGTGGCAACTTTGGCAACATCACGGCCGGACTCTTTGCCCAGCGCATGGGATTGCCCGTGAAGCGATTCATCGCGGCCAACAATAGCAACGATATATTCTACCAATACCTGCAGACGGGCGAATACCATGCGCGACCCTCGGTGCTGACCATCGCCAACGCGATGGATGTGGGCGACCCGAGCAACTTTGCACGCATCGTGGACCTCTATGGGGGCTCGCATGCCGAGATATGTAGCCGCATCAGTGGCGCTACCTATGCCGATGAGCAGATTGCCGAGACATTGGCCGATACGTATGAGCGCACGGGCTACCTGCTCGACCCGCACGGTGCCTGTGGCTATAGAGCCTTGGCCGAGGGATTGCAGCCTACGGAGCAGGGCGTGTTCCTGGAGACGGCTCATCCGGCCAAGTTCCGCGACACGGTAGAGGCTATCACCCATGCCGAGGTGGCGGTGCCCGAGCGCCTGCAGGCCTTCCTGCGTGGCACCAAGCAGACGGTGGAGATGACGGCTGAGTTTGCCGACTTCAAAGCCTACCTGATGGGCGTGTGAGGAGAACAACAAGAAACGAATTCCCAATTAAATACTGATACGATTATGAAACTACTCTTAGGAGATGAAGCCGTAGCGCTGGGTGCCGTACATGCGGGCATCAGCGGTGTGTATGCCTATCCGGGTACACCCTCTACGGAGATTACCGAATATATACAGGCTCATGCCCCCGAGGTGCGCAGTCGCTGGTGCACCAATGAGAAGACGGCCATGGAGGCGGCGCTGGGCATGTCGTATGCCGGCAAGCGTGCACTGGTGTGCATGAAGCATGTGGGCATGAACGTGGCGGCCGATGCCTTTGTGAACTCGGCCATCACGGGTGTGAATGGCGGACTCGTGGTGCTGGCGGCCGATGACCCCTCGATGCACTCGTCGCAGAACGAGCAGGACTCGCGCTTCTATGGTAAGTTTGCCATGATACCCATCCTGGAGCCCTCGTCGCAGCAGGAGGCATATGATATGATGCCTTATGCCTATGCGTTGTCTGAGGAGCTGAAACTTCCTGTACTCATGCGTGTGGTGACACGATTGGCCCACTCGCGTGCTGAGATTGCAGTGCGTGAGCCGCTGAAGCAGAAAGCGCTCAGCCCCGATAATGAGCGTACGCATTGGGTGCTGCTCCCGGGTAATGCCCGACGCCAGTATGCAACATTGGTGGAGAAGCAAACGCAGCTGCTCGCGTCGTCGGAGGAGTCGGCCTATAATAAATCAGAAATCATAAATCAGAAATCCAAGCTGGGTGTGATCGCTTGCGGTATTGCCTACAACTATGTGATGGAGAACGAGCCCGAGCGCTTGGGCGTATCGGTGCTGAAGGTGTCGCACTATCCGCTGCCCGAGGAGGCTATCAAGGCCTTTGCTGCGCAGTGCGATGCGTTGCTCATTGCCGAGGACGGACAGCCTATGGTGGAGGAGCAGGTGAAGGCATTGCTCGGAGCCGACTATGTGCTGAAGGGCCGCCTCACGGGTGACCTGCCTCGCATGGGTGAGCTCACCCCCGACTGCGTGGGTGCCGCACTGGGTGTGGCTATGGAGCAGCCCTATGCCAATGCGCAGCATGTGATGCCGCGCCCGCCAGCCTTGTGTCAGGGATGTGGCCACCGCGATGTGTATGACGCGCTCAACAAGGTGGCGGCAGAGTATCCCGATGCACGTATCTTTGGCGACATCGGCTGCTACACGCTGGGTGCGCTGCCTCCCTTCCGTGCTATCGATAGCTGTGTGGATATGGGTGCCTCGATCACCATGGCCAAGGGCGCTGCCGATGCGGGTGTGTATCCTGCCATTGCGGTGATAGGCGACTCTACCTTTACCCACTCGGGCATGACCGGACTGCTTGATGCCGTGAACGATGGTAGCAACATCACCGTGGTGATATCAGATAACCTCACGACGGCCATGACGGGCGGACAGGACTCGGCAGGTACGAACAAGTTTGAGGCGATATGTCTCGGCCTCGGCGTGGAGCCCGAGCACGTGCGCGTGGTGGTGCCCCTGCCCAAGAATATGGAGGAGATCACACGCATCATACGCGAGGAGATTGCCTACAAGGGCGTGTCGGTCATCATACCCCGACGCGAATGTATGCAGACATTGAAACGCAAATTGAGAAATAAGAAGTAAACTATGGAGATAAGGAGATAAAGGCCAAATGTTTTTTAGGAGATGAGAAGTTAAATGGAGATAAATGGAGATAAAGGCCAAATGACTTGTACGCGGTGTACTAAACTATTGGCATTTAACTCCACAAGAGCGAAGCGCTATCTCCCTTTAACTA
>JAFZFZ010000037.1 GCA_017557005.1 Bacteroidaceae bacterium
GATCAAGCACAACACCATCCAGGGTGGTTCACGCATCATCAAGCTCCGTGGCCGTTCATCATTCCAGAGCCCCGCTTATCAGTCAGTTAAGATGATCGAGGCTGCTATGGGTGGCGCTGAGTTCCACTGGCCCGCAGGTTGCTACGTTAACAACGAAAAGTACAAGAACGTGCTCATGGCTATGCCTACCGTAATGGACGCTACTGGCGTACACTTCGGTGAGGTTACCGGTACAGCAGAGGAGATGGCTGCTCTCGACGCTTCATACGCACACCTCCAGGTGATGCGCGACGAGATCATCAACCTCGGCATCATTCCTCCCGTAAGCGAGTGGGCTACTTTGAACCCCAACTTGGCTTAATCAGCACATAGCTTATTTGTAATATTTGCGGAGGCTCAGGGCGTAAACCTTGGGTCTCCGCTGCTTTTTAGGGATGAGGTAGTTTTTCTCTCAGTTTGCACTACCTTTTACTTGCTTCACAAGTAGAAATTAGGCTGCGCCTCGGAAAAAATCAAATAAATATTTGTTTTTTCGCTCGGCTTGCACTAATTTTGCAGCCGCTAAAAGTGTAAAGGAGGTAAAAACCAACAGAAATATACCACAAGTATAACCCAAGCAACCACGTGCCGCGAGCACGTAAATGAAACAGAATAAGAGTAATAACAAAATAAAAACAAAAAACAAAATGATCGTAGTACCCGTAAAAGAGGGCGAAAACATCGAAAGAGCTCTCAAGAAATTTAAGAGAAAATTTGAGAAGACTGGCGTAGTTAAGGAACTCCGTCGTCGTCAGCAGTTCAACAAGCCTTCAGCAGTTAAGCGTCTGAAGATGGAGCGTGCCGTATACGTTCAGAGCTTGCGTCAGAACGAAGAGTAATTCTCATACGATACTCATAGATGAGGGCAGACCCAAAAGGTCTGCCCTCGTTTTGTTTTTGGGGAAACTCTTAAACTTATCGCTTCTTAGGCATTACATTGAGTTTATAGGTGCAATGCAGCATCACGTAACTGGGTACAGAGTTTTGCCAAGTCTCTGTGCGACCTTGTGCATTGTAGCTGCTATATACGTTAGATAACTGATGCAGCAGGTCGTAACCTTCGAGTTTGAGCAATAGGCGGCTCTTGCAGAGGGGTTGGGTGAACGAAGCGTTCCATACGAGGTCGTCGGAGTTCATGGATTTGTCGCCATAGCCTCGGCGCGAAAACATCTTAAGGTCAGTGGCAAGCTGCATCCCGAACGGCATGCTGTACTCGGCAGTAAGTCCATAGTTGAAGTCCCATGTGTTGATGGTTTGGAAGTTCTCGCGGCGGCTGTCGATGATGCGGTACTGCACGGTACCATTAGCACCAACCTTGAGGTCCTCCCATTGGTAGGTTAGTCGGGTATATTCCTTTATCCACCAATTGTTTACTCTGCTTAGGCGGTCAGCTCCCGTTGTGCCCTCGGTAGAGGCAATGTCCACGTTGCGGTGATAGCTGAAGTTGGTGCGTGTCTGCCAGTTCCAGTGGCGCTGTTCGTCGAGGTCGCGGCTGAAGTTAAAGTATCCGCTTGTACTCCAGTTACCATTGACATTCTCCGGACGGTAGGTGCGCACTCCAGTCTCCGTATTATAGGTGTAGCCGTTGGCGATGCTGTTTTGGCGTATCCAGCTGGTGGTACCCACGGCAAGGTTCTGGTTGTGGTCGCGGTTGCGGATGCTGTACTCCATGGTGAACTCATGGGAGATGGCGGCTTTGAGATTACTGTTCCCGATGTAGACGTTCAGAGGGTCAAGGTCATTGCGCACATCTACGAAATGACTCATTCCCGGTAGGTTATAGCTCATACCGTACTTGGCGTGGTAGCGTCGGTCAAAGTTCTGTGTGCGGCGTGTGTACTCCACAAGAGGTGTGGGGATGATGTTGCGCTGGCGTACAAGGGTGTCTATCAGCGGCCCCTTATAGTTA
This sequence comes from Bacteroidaceae bacterium, assembly GCA_017557005.1. GTDB lineage: Bacteria > Bacteroidota > Bacteroidia > Bacteroidales > Bacteroidaceae > UBA1189. Next base: position 1,949 of record JAFZFZ010000037.1, read on the forward strand.
TAGCTACGGTTTTCAATGTGCAGTGGCAGGTCCAAGCAAAACCATGTAGACTCCCCATTGCCCTCCTTGTTATAATAGATGCGTGTGCCAGGCACGTACTTGGTACGGTTGAAAGCAGTCTCTTTCGTATTGTTCATGTCCATCGTCAGCAGTATCGAGTCCCGTGTAGAGGGTAACTCATAGATGTCGCGCTCTGATTCCGCTCCCCATCCGTCGAGGCGGTCGAGACGGAATACACCCATGTCTTCGTAATTGTATGTGTGGATAAACTTTGTATACCCCTCATAGTTCCAGCGATTGAGTGCATGGATGCTGTATTTGGCTTGCGCGTCGATGGTTAAGTACCTTTTTGCTCCATCGTAATATTGGTTGCGGAAGTCGCGGCTTAGGCTCATTGATTCATTGTCGAGGATGTCGCGCGATTCGTAGTTTGACCAATTGTATTGCGTGTTGGCATAGAGGTCTATATCATCGCCCCATGGCAGTTTCTTTCCGTAGTTGACGTTGAAAACAGTCTGGAAGTATTCGCCTCCTTCCCAAAGTTCCTTCTTCGAACGGGTGATGAGCATATGGCTGAGCGAGGCTGAGCGCGTGGCTGAGTATACCGAGTCGAGTATCTGCGGTGTAGAGCCATAAGTGTAGGGGTTGTCAGAGAATTGTGCGTGGCGTTGCTCTATCCATCCGTCAGAATTGGTGTAGTGGAATCTTGTTGTAGCGCGTAGCCAAAAGGGCTTCTTCCAAGTGAAGGTGTTTCCTGCTGCTATTTGGAATGACTGCTGTCGGTCAACCCTTTCGGTGCGACTGAAGATGTTGCCTGTGTTGAGGAAACTCTCCTGTGCCTTATGCGATAGCATGGTGAGGTCTACCAGTCCCACCGCTACTTGTGCCTGTTCTTGCCACACCTTGTCGGGGTGCTCTGCATGCAGGCTTATGCCTACAGTTTTCAGGTCTATCTCTCCTTCGTTGAGTTTTGTAGGGTCCCATTCCCCCTCGCTTCCAGGCGAGCGGGTTTCGTTCACGTTGTTCATGTTTGCATAGAGCGCAAGGCGTGTGTTGGTAGTGAAGCGAAGCCCAAACAGTCGTCCGTTGTAGCGCTCCTCCGTGCCGCCTCCAAGCGAGGCATTGGCAATGTAGCCGGTAGAGTATTCGCGCTTGAGCTTCACGTCCATCACAAACTCCTTCTGTTCCGTGTCGATACCCAGCCACTCGCTCTTCTCTGTCGATTTTTCGTAGATCTCCACGTTCTGCACCATGTAGTTGGGCAGATTGTCGAGCATCACCCGATTATCACCCTTGAAGAAGTCCTTGCCGTTGAGCGTGAGATTGTCTATCTTGCGTCCGTTCACAAATATCTGTCCATCATCTTTCAGCTCCACGCCCGGCAACTGCTTGATGAGTGCGTCGAGCATGCTCCCCTCGGGCATATTGAAGGCATCGGCATTGAACACTACCGTATCGCCCTTATACACGAGTTTCACCTGCGTGGCCTTCACCACCACTTCATCGAGAAAATGCTCAAAGTTGGTCTGCGGTTCCTTGAGGCGCATGTTGTGCCACTCGGCATCGAAGTAGGTGTTGCGGGCAATGTACTTCACCTCGTGGTCTATGTAGCAGTCCTCATACTCGGGATGCTGCGCTAAGATGATGTATTTGGCCGGTTCGGCAGGGATGGTAAACTTATATGTAGCATCCACCTTCATTCGGTCGCCATTGTTGCGCCATGTGTGCAGTGTGTCGATGACAACGCTATCGGCAGTCATCAGTGTTATCTTGGCATCAAGTACGCCTTGTAAGGTAATCGAGTTGCGTACGTGTCCCCACAATGAAATGGTGCGTCCCTTCTTGGGCTTCGGGCTGACCTTAGCCTTCATAGCCGTTTCTACCTCTGTTGTCTCTGTCGGTTCAAACCCCTTGACAGCTCCTGTGCCCAGCACCAATGCTGTAAGCACCGCAATAAACTTAATCTTTGTCATGTTCGTATATGTTTCAGTTATTATTTTCTGCCCTTAATACGAACATGGTTAAGATTTGTTACAATGTGTGAACGATTTTCCCGACTTTATGCTTGAAATGGTGTAGAAGACCTTAAATTCTTTATCATACTATTGTTGATTTACATTTTTTTAATGTAAATTTGCAGTAGTCTTTTACTAATAATAAACAAATTATCGATGAAAACAATTAGAAGTATTGTCGCTGCCTTTTTCTGTTCTGTAATATTATCTGTAATAATATGTAGTTGTGCTCCTGAGACCATTGAATCTCCCGACATTTTTGATAGGAATACCGAATGTGTTATAGATTCACTCTCAGAGGAGTACATGATGCAAGTAAAGGCATACGAAAATTACACGAAGATATTAAATATAATGAGCCAGCAAACACGTTCTGCTAATAGCCTTGATGATTATCCAGACTATTATGGAGGCTCATACATAAATGATGAGAACAAATTAGTCGTCCTTATTAAGAGAGAATATTTAACAACAAGGGATGCGAATTCTATTCAAACTGAAGTTATTGATGATGTTGTATATGAGCCATGCGAAAATTCGTATAATCGTATGATAGATATTATTGATTCTATTAAAAATACTTTGGCCTTTAACCCTGAAAGTCTATCACATGTTTCAATGTTGGGTATTGATGACGCAAGCAATAGAGTGTTTGTTTGTTTTTCAGACGATTACACAGAGAATGTCCTGAATAAATGTGACTTTGGAGATAATATTATGGTATGCTATCAAGGTTGTCATATATATGAAGAAAGTTTTTCACGTGTGGTAAATCCTGGTCAAGCTACATTTCCTCCTGCTCCTCCAACATATCCAGCTTTACTTTGTGGGGATTCAATATATACCCTCGTGGGGGGAAAAGCATATGGTGGAAGTATAGGCTATAGGGCTATAGATTCATTTGGTGAAGAAGGTTTTGTGACAGCAGGTCATAACGTTAATCTATCTGGGTCTGTTTATTGCCCGCACACATGGGAGGAAATAGGGCTTGCTGTGGAATCTTACTACAAAGTGAATAATCTTGACGCTGCATTTTGTGTAGTAGAAAATGGGAAGTTTTCTCTAACTAACAATATTAATTATACAATAAAAGGTAATCCCGCAACTGCGAATTGGGATACTCTATCCACTCACATTGTAAGTAAAATGTTAAAGGGAACCATTGTGTATATGTCTGGAATGCGTTCAAAGAATCAGCAAGGTCGCGTAATCTCATCTTATGCCACATATCCTATTAAGGTAGATACGACAGATAATAAGCCTTACAATGACTCTATTGTCTTTAGAGATGTTGTATTGTCAGACTATCCTTCACAAAGTGGAGATAGTGGGGGAATTGTTTATACAAAACAACGTATAAACAATGTTGATGGAACAAATTGCACTGTAGGCATCCACGTTGCATATGCTGATTCTATAGTAGTGGATAATAAGAAAATTAGACCAGTTGTATGTATCAAAGCAGAACATATTAACAGGGTTATGGGATTGTCACGGTATTAGAATTTATGAAACTTATAGTTTTCATTATATTGCTTCTTTTGTCGAGTTGTAAGAGTCTCAACAACGCAAGTATCTCTATGGAGGGAGGCTTGAAAGAATGCCACACACCTAAGGAGACAGACGAAGTATGCATGCCTCATGATACCTTGAAGATGGAAGCTGTATGGCACTTCGACAAGGATGGCCGGATCGGTTACGAATGGTATGAGCTTAAGGTAGAGAACTATACGAACACCGACATTGCCATACACCCTGAGTTTTCTGTGGATACTGTTGCGGAGGGGAGGCGTGCCATGTTGTTCCGCGCATGGAATGACCGCACGATAGTTGTTCCTCATGGGGAAGAGCAGAAGTGTGCAATCACATTCAAACGAAACAATAAATATCGGTACCGGCCATTGGACAGAGAATATATCCTGTGCCTGGATTACACCGTAGCCAATGATACAATGATGCAGCGGTTGGAACTTCCTATAGAGCGACCTGCATTTTGGCGTGAAGGTACATACTACATGTATGAAGCCTATATATTGCAGGATGGAAAGGTGGTACATACAAGCGATGGGGCAGACCGTTTGATTTATCCTTCTGAAGATCCGTACGAGGACCATATACCGACAACGCAGGCATCTTTTCCAGGTGGAAGAAAGGCTTTCGAGACCTTCTTCGCGGCGAATGTCAATCGCCCAACGGATGAGAACGGGAATCCTCTCAGGGCCAGGGTCTTGATTGAGTTTGATGTTGATGCCGAAGGGAATATCTGTAATATTGATGCGAAAAGGAATTTTACGCCCAATGGCCGACCTCCTCATACGGAACTAGTTGAGGAAGCCATCCGAATAGCCAAACTAATGCCGAAATGGATTCCCGCAACGGAGTGGGGTGTGCCTGTGTGTAGCCGTACTAATCTGCAATTTCGATTCTAAGAACACAATTTATCGGTACGCTGAATGTTTGTTGTGCTTCTGAGTGAGTAATAAAGTTTTATTTTTGGCCTGGCACGGCGCAGCGAGGCTGCAGTTTGGGGGGTAATGTTTGGGGTTAAAGGAATGCCTAGATGAAATCGGCGATTTTGGGGTGCTCCACAAAGAAATATGGGTAGGCGCGAGATTATTCTTGCATTTTTTCGCTAATAACGCACCATTCCTCATGCAGTTTTGTTATCTTCGCATTGTGAAACATATATTTACAATAACTAAAGAATAATGTTTATGGAAAAAACACGTATGGGCTTCTTTGAAGCCGTCAAGACCTGCCTGAAAAAATCGTTCGTATTCAAGGGCCGTGCACGCCGTTCCGAATTTTGGTGGTGGATATTGTTCTCTACTATCCTCAGCTTTGTAGTCGTGCTCCCTGCCGAGGAGATCTCTGAAGACAATCTGTTGCTGATGTTGCTCTACACATTCGGCTTGTTGGCATTTTGTGTGTATCTCGGTATTGCAAGCTTTGCTGTTTCTACCCGCCGCCTACACGATATCGGACGCAGTGGCTGGTGGTATGGCGCTTCATTGATTTTCGGTACAGTGTGGGGCGTATGGATGATAGTCAAGATGGTTGGCGTTGTCAGTGGTATGAATCTTGCCAATGTAGATGTGGAGTCTGATGCTTTTACGTTTACAGTCTTGAAGGAGATGTGGGGCGTGGTGCTCATTCCCTATATCCTCTATATCGGCTACTCCATCTTGCTTCTCGTGTGGTACTGTAAGGATAGCCAGCCGGGAGCAAACAAATATGGTGAGAATCCTAAAGGAATAACTGAGTAAGAAGCTGTTTGGATTTTATCGCTAATATGTATTTGAAGAGCTTTTCAGTTCATTTGAGGCCCTTTTTGGTATCTTTGCCCTCTCGTTTCTTGCAAATAGACCACTATTTACTGCGAACTGAGAGCACAAATCTACTCAAAAATGACTCTCAACTAAACTTGAAATAAAATCCAAACAACTTCTAATTGAAAATGCTTATATAGAAAGTGGCGTGTCAGAGATGGCGCGCCTCTTTTGTTTGGCTCTTACAGTTCAATAACTTGCGAGGAGCAAGCCAAAAGTTCTGATTGGTTTGTTGGAAGACTTGCATATCCGTGAATATATCATTACGTATTCATGGATATCTCATTACATGACCGTGAATATTAAACTAAATATCCACGGATATTTATGTTTTTGTGTGCTTAAAATTTGCTTTTCGGACAAATATTTCGTAACTTTACGGAGTGAAAGCGATTTTTTTTCACGCGAAACGTGTTCGCCGCCCGAAGGGGCTAAAGGCAATCACGCGAATCTCGCGGATAGCGCGTCTCGTCGCGCACGCCTGTCGTCCGGACGGCACACACAAGCGTTAGCGCGTGTGATTCGCGTGATCTGCGAGATTCGCGTGAGACAAAAATAGAACAAAGTCCATGATAAGATGAAAACGAAAGATCCGTTATCATACAAGGTTATCGGTTGCGCGATGGAGGTGTACAACGTGTTGGGGCCAGGGTTGCTGTAAGGCGTCTATGAGAAGGCACTGATACACGAGTTGCAACTTAAAGGGTTGTCTGTGGTCTCACAGATGTCAGTAGAGATGAACTATAAAGGTGTGAACTTAGGTGAGGGGCTGCGGCTAGACTTGCTCGTTGAAGATTCCATTGTCATAGAACTGAAGTCTGTAGAGGAACTTAAACCTGTACACTACAAGCAGTTGCTCACGTATCTCAAACTGATGGACAAACGGGTGGGGCTTCTCATCAACTTTAATGTCTACGATTTCCGTGAGGGTATCAAGCGGGTGGTAAACGAGTTCAAAGATTAAGGGTCGGGGGAAATAATGTCTCGCATGGTCATTTTTACGTAGGAGAAAGTGTTATGAACAATATTATTTTCTCACGCGAATCACGCAAATCTCGCAAAAGGCGCGTCGCTTAGCTCGCGCCAGTCGGCGTTTTTGCCGAGTGTATACGTTCCGGATGGCAAGCACAAGCGAATGCGCGTGCTCTTGGCGAGATTTGCGAGATTCGCGTGAGGCAATAAAATATGAAATGTTTTGTGTGAAACGAAAAAATAATAAAGTAAAATATTATGGCAAAGTACATCAAGCAAGAGTTTAAGAGCATACATGGTGAGGACGAGGCCTCGGCATATTACCGTATGGAAACCTCGCGTCGCGTGACGATGGCCGAGTTTGTCAAAGAAATCTCTATCCCGGGCTATGGCATCAGCGAGGCTACGGCAGTGCAGGTGCTCAGTCAGGCAGCTACCTCGCTGGCACGACTCATGGCGCATGGCTGCGCGGTAACGATTGATGGCATTGGAACCTTCAAGGCTACGGTAGGCGTGTGCGACGGAAAGGAGCAAGATGCGTTTGCCGAGAATGAGCCGCAGCGCAATGCTCAAAGTATCGAGGTGGATGGTGTGCACTATCGTGCAGACAAGGAGTTGGTGAAGGCGGTACGTAGCCAGTGTGTGCTGGAGCGTGGCAAGCAGCATCGCATCAAGTGTTCGCCTTACACGCTGGAGGAGCGCATCAGTCGCGCCGTTGCCTACATCGAAGAGCACGGATATATGCGCACCCGCGACTATGCCGAGCTAAACGGGTTGTCTCTGTCGACTGCCACCGTAGAGCTGCGCAAGGTGCGCAAGGAGGAGGCGTCTGGCATCCGCGCCATCGGCAGAGGAAGTAGCTTGATCTATGTGAAGAGAGGGTAATGGTTGAGACTTTCTGCCAGCGCCAACCCAAAAATAAACTTTTGTCACTTAATTACTCCGAAGAAGTCGCTATTTCTCGGGGTATCTCTAAACACTCAACTCTAAACTCTCAACTGCAGTTCTGCTTCCTACACCTTATAAAGCCTTGCTTTATGATGACTTGTTTGTTCTGCAGAACTCAAGCTGGTTCGACACTCCTTGGCGAAGCTAAAGCTTCAGTCGTCGTCAAACGAAGTTCGCCGCCCGAAGGGGCCAAAGGCAACCGACGCTTCCATACCGCGTCGGCGCTACACTGCGTCATTGCCAGGGCGAAAATGAAACTTTTTTACTCGGCAAAAAGCGGTTATTTTTACCAATTTGGGCAGGTGTATTTTCTTGTCTTGGGAGAGAAGGTTTTTATGAGGGTGCTTCCATGCCGTAAAAACGCGTTAAAAAGGGATAAAAAATGGGTCTTTCCTTTGCACTCTCGAAAAGAATCGCTATATTCGCCAATGAAAAGGACGATGTGTGCCGATGGCGAACATTTTGACCTTTTCTCCTATATATATATTATAAGGTGTTTCAACTTCCGTAAGTCGGATTTATGGAGATAGAGGAGATAAAATGGAGTTAAAAGGAGGTAAATGCCGATAGTTATTACGCGCGAACGTACATTGGGCCTTTATCTCCCCTACGGAGCGAAGCGACTATCTTCCTTTTACTGCTGACTCCTGGACAGTTGAACTTGTGAAACTTATATAAGGTATGCTTATGATAGAGGGTTTCTTAAACTATCTGACGCACGAAAGAGCCTACTCGCCCCATACGGTGACAAGCTACGGGAACGACCTGAGGGAGTTCGAGGCATACCTTGCGAATACCGAAAATGTACTGAAGACGCACGAGGCTGATGCCGACCTCATACGAGGATGGGCCATGGAGCTGATGGCTGCCGGGCGAAGCGCCACTACGGTGAACCGCAAGCTCAGCTCGCTGCGCACCTATTATAAGTATCTGCTCAAGAAGGGCGCGATAGCCATATCGCCCATGCAGAGCGTGCACGGTCCCAAGAAGAAAAAGCCGCTACCCCAGTTTGTGCGCGAGAGCGATATGGAGCGCCTGCTCGACGATACGTTGACCGACGACTCATGGCAGGGCCGACGCGAGCATGTCATCATACAGCTGTTTTACGAAACGGGCATCCGCCTTTCAGAGCTGGTGGGGCTCAATGTGGGCGATGTAGACCTTGTGCGCAAAACCATCAAGGTCACCGGTAAGCGCAACAAGCAGCGCATCATCCCTATCGGTGACTCGCTGGCGCAGAACCTGAAGGTGTATGTAGAGGAGAAAGATGTGGAATTTGGTCTCTCCTCAACCCTCAACCCTCAACCCCTCTTCATCACTGACAAGGGTGCGCGTGTGTATCCCGCTTGGGTGTACCGCCTCGTGCGCAAGAACCTCTCGCAGGTGGTGACGCTCAAGAAACGTAGTCCGCACGTGTTGCGCCACACCTTCGCCACCGCCATGCTCAATGGCGATGCCGAGCTCGAAGCCGTGAAGGAGCTGATGGGGCACGAGAGTGTGAGCACCACGCAGATCTATACCCACACCACATTTGAAGAACTGAAAAAAGCATATAGCAAGGCCCATCCACGGGCAAGTATTAACCAATAATAAAAAGGAGGTAAGTATGAAGACTAACATCCAGAGCATCCATTTTGATGCAAGTGAGCAATTGCAAGCGTTTATTGAAAAGAAGACAGCTAAGTTGGAGAAATTCTTCGACGAGATAGATACCGTGGAGGTAACCCTCAAAGTAGTGAAGCCCGAAACGGCCATGAACAAGCAGGCCGACGTGAAGGTATTGGTGAAAAATGAGAGCCTCTTCGCATCGAAGGTTTGTGACACTTTTGAGGAGAGTGTAGACCAATGTGTGGACGCTTTGCGCATCCAACTCGAAAAATATAAAGAAAAATTGCGTGGAAAGTAAAAAAAAAGCAAAAACCTTTTGCGGGTTTGAAATAAATGCCTAAATTTGCAGCCGTTTTCAGCACTACTCGTTGAGCGGCTGCTTAAAACCTGCCTCTTTAGCTCAGTTGGCCAGAGCACGTGATTTGTAATCTCGGGGTCGTTGGTTCGAATCCGACAAGAGGC
>JAFZFZ010000038.1 GCA_017557005.1 Bacteroidaceae bacterium
CCCACTTGGGTCGAGGACATTGCGCGCGGCATAGAACTGTTGCTTACGAGCGAGCATAGGGGTATCTACCACATCTGTGGTGGTGAGACAATGAGCGTAGCCGACATTGCCATGCGTGTGGCACAATATTTTCAGTTAGATACTTCGCTGATACAATCTGTCACAACCGAGGAAATGAAAGAGGCTACTCCAAGACCCCTCTACAGTCCTATGAGTGTCGCCAAAGCTCAACGTGAATTGGGATATAGCCCATCTCCCTTTGAGGTAGGCCTACAGGAATGGCAATGATTTTATCTATGCTGTGCATAGCCTGGTGCTAGGCTCAATAAAGAAAACACAAGTGCTCTCTTAATATTCGCTCGTTGATATTTGGCATTTCTCTTGGCTTGCACTAACTTTGCAGTTTGTTAATAGAAGAAACACGTATTCATTATGATAGAACAGAAGCTGGTACAGAGTGTCGCTCAGGCGATACAGGCATTGTACGGACAGGCTGTAGAGCCTGCACAGGTGCAGTTGCAGAAGACAAAGAAAGAGTTTGAGGGCCACTTGACCCTCGTGGTGTTCCCCTTCCTGCGCACTTCGCGCAAGGGTCCTGAGCAGACCGCACAGGAGATTGGCGAATACTTGGCTGCAAACGAGCCCATGGTGCAGGCATTCAATGTCATCAAGGGCTTCCTCAACATCACCATTGCTGCTTCGGCTTGGGTAGAGCTGCTCACCGCTATCGACGGCGATGCCAAGTATGGCATACAGACTCCCACCGAGAGTTCTCCGCTGGTGATGATCGAGTACTCATCGCCCAACACCAACAAGCCCCTCCACCTCGGTCACGTGCGCAACAACCTCCTCGGCTATGCGCTTGCCAATGTGATGGAGGCCAACGGCAACCGCGTGGTGAAGACCAACATCGTCAACGACCGCGGTATCCACATCTGTAAGTCGATGCTCGCATGGCAGAAGTATGGCGAGGGTGAGACTCCCGAGTCGTCAGGCAAGAAGGGCGACCACCTCATCGGCGACTACTACGTAGCGTTCGACAAGCACTACAAGGCCGAGGTAGCCGAGATCATGGAGCGCGAGGGCTGCACCAAGGAGGAGGCCGAAGCCAAGTCGCCCCTGATGGCCGAGGCACGCGAGATGCTCGTAAAGTGGGAGGCTGGCGACCCCGAGGTGCGCGGCCTGTGGCAGATGATGAACGAGTGGGTATACGCCGGTTTCGACGAGACATACAAGATGATGGGTGTCGACTTCGACAAGATCTACTACGAGTCACAGACCTACCTCGAGGGTAAGGAGAAGGTGCTCGAAGGCTTGGACAAGGGCTTCTTCTTCCGCAAGGAGGATGGCTCCGTATGGGCCGACCTCACCGGCGAAGGCCTCGACCACAAGCTCCTGCTCCGCAGCGACGGCACATCGGTATACATGACACAGGACATCGGTACCGCCAAGCTCCGCTTCCAGGACTACCCCATCAACAAGATGATCTACGTCGTAGGTAACGAGCAGAACTACCACTTCCAGGTGCTCTCCATCCTGCTCGACAAGCTCGGCTTCGACTGGGGTAAGGACCTCGTGCACTTCTCATACGGTATGGTAGAGCTCCCCGAGGGTAAGATGAAGAGCCGCGAAGGCACCGTAGTAGATGCCGACGACCTCATGGCCGAGATGATCGCTACCGCCCGCGAGACCTCTAAGGAGCTGGGCAAGCTCGACGGACTCACCGCTGAGGAGGCCGAGAACATCGCCCGCATCGTAGGTCTTGGCGCACTCAAGTACTTCATCCTCAAGGTCGATGCCCGCAAGAATATGACCTTCAACCCCAAGGAGTCTATCGACTTCAACGGCAACACAGGACCCTTCATCCAGTACACCTACGCCCGCATACAGTCTATCCTGCGTAAAGCAGCGGACTTGGAACTTTCAATTTTCAATTCTCAATTTTCAATTAATGAGAAGGAGATGGCACTCATCCAGAAGCTGGCCGAGTTCCCCGCCGTAGTCAAGGATGCCGGTGTCACCTACACCCCTTCAGTGATTGCCAACTACGTGTACGACCTCGTGAAGGAGTTCAACCAGTTCTACCACGACTACAGCATCCTGCGCGAAGAGGACGAAGCCGTGAAGCGTTTCCGCCTCGTGCTCTCAGCCAACGTAGCCAAGATCATCCGTCTCGGCATGGGCCTGCTCGGTATCGAGGTGCCTGAGAGAATGTGATTAATTAGGAGTTAGGAGTTAGGAATTAGGAATTAAGGCTCCGCGATGCGTGCCCTGCCGGACGGCAACAATTCCTAATTCCTAATTATCAACAATTCCTAACTCCTAATTCCTAATTCCTAATTGTTTTGCCGTGGCAAAAAAGAAAAAGTTTTACGTCGTTTGGAATGGTCTCACCCCCGGCATATACCACAGCTGGGACGATTGTCAGGCGCAGATCAAGGGCGTCAAGGGTGCGGTGTACAAGTCGTTCGACTCCAAGGAAGAGGCCGAGCGTGCCTATGCCTCACCGGCCTATGAATATGTAGCCCCCTCTAACTCCCCCAAGGGGGAGGGCTCAAAACCTCCCCAGCAGGTAGCCCCCTCTAACTCCCCCAAGGGGGAGAACTCCAACTCCGCGAAGCCTGCATCTTCCCCCCAACCGAAGGTCGACGCCCGAAGGGGCCAAAGTCAAGGGGGGATGAGAGGGGGGCCCGCTCTCGCCGTAGATGCCGCCTGCAGTGGCAATCCCGGTCCTATGGAGTACCGCGGCGTATACCTGGGCGATGGCAAGGAGATCTTCCACTTTGGCCCCGTGCACGGCACCAACAATATAGGCGAGTTTCTCGCCATCGTGCACGCCTTGGCCATGCTCCATAAGCAGGGCCTCACGATGACCATCTATAGCGACAGCCGCACCGCCATCAGCTGGGTACGCAAGAAATGCTGCAACACCCAGCTCGAGCGCACCGCCGAGACCGAACAGCTCTTCCAGCTCATCGAACGTGCCGAGGCATGGCTCAAGGCACACCGCGTCACCAACCCCATCGTGAAGTGGGAGACCAAACAGTGGGGCGAGATCCCTGCCGACTTCGGCCGCAAGTAACTGACTACATCGCTTCATAGTGCCAAGTGTGAATATATCATGCTTGGCGCTTTTTTTTTGTATCAATGAGTGAGGGTGGTATGGGGTGTTTATGAGTGATGATAGTCGAGGGGGAAGCCTGCAAGGCCTTCGAAGTACGCCTTCGTCTATTCTTCGAAGGCTTTGCAGGCTCCGCTTCACTTCGGCATCGAAAATTGTGAGCGAGGGCTATTTTTTACCCAATATGTTTTGTTAATCAAAATTAATCGCTACATTTGCAGTGGCTATGTGCTGCGGTAGCATGCATGTAGTCAAGACATTTTGGTATATTAGAAGCGTTATGCTCTCTTTAAACTGAAAACCTGAGAAATTTTCAAGGAAACAAGAGGATTGCATGATGGTTCTACGCGTTATGCGTGGACTGTTATTTCCATACCCATTGTTTTCAGGTTTTCTCAGGACCTTCAGTTTTGGCGTGGCATAGCAGCACCACGCTTCTTTTATTATATATAAAGATTAAAGATATATGAAGGGGCGTTTATTATGTAAAACTGTACTTATAGTGATATAAACTTGATATTCTATATTCTTAACACTTTAAAACTAATACTTATGAAACGAAACCTGCTATTTTTGTTGATGTTATGCGGAATGCATGTCATCACAGCGCAAACCTCGATAGTTTGCAATTCAGAGGGAGATCTTTCTGCCTTGTTGACAGCAAAAGCAAAAGAATCTAAGGATTTGGTAATTAGTGGACCTGTAAATATAGAAGACATTTGTGCACTTAACAATTACCCGCAAGTTGAAACCCTTGATCTTGCAGGGGCTCAACTTTCGGTAATTCCCAGCGGTGTATGGGAAAACTTGCATTCCCTCCGAAAACTTTGTTTGCCAAGCGAGATAGACACACTCTATCTTGATGCGTTATCGACTCAAGTGTATGGCATTGATATTTGCATGTCTGGAAAATTTCCCAGTTTAAAGAATTATCCTGATGATGCTCCTGATTATTCTTTCTCCTTGACAAAGGGTAATAAAGTGTTGACATGCGATGAAAAGGTTGGTATATTATCAGCAGACGGAAAGATACTTTATAAAGCGGCTCCGCTCGATGGAGGAGATCTATACCATGCAATGGCAGGATATCCTCAATATTATACCGTGGAGAAAGTGTGCGACTATGCTTTTGCGCAGATAATAGGACTTAATGGAGGTTACATGACATTTTCTCCTGCACTTAAAGAAATTTCAAATAAGGCATTTGTGGATTTCTGCATTACGTCAATTACTCGTTCCGCCCTTAGTGGCAGCCTCTTTTATGTATGTTTTGAGGGTGATACCCCTCCCATAAAAACAGGAGAAGGGAATTTGAATATCGGCATTTTCGATAGTGAAAATGTTGACGAACTTGGTGTAGTAGTACCTGATGTTGGAGTTTATGTGAAGAGTGACGAAACCTGGGGCGACCTGCAGATTTTCAGTACAAGTGAATGGAAAGAATGGAAAGATCAAGGACAATGGCAAAGAATAGAACATCTTAATAAAGTGCAATTTACAGACTCCTACTACGACCTGCAAGGCCGCCCCATAGCAGCACCTACGCGTGGTATCTATATCAAGGATGGACGGAAAGTTATTTTCAAATAACTTCACGACGATGACGTTAACGATGACGAAAACTATCTTTATGCCTAGCTGTGAATAGAAAGACAAATGTAAAAAGTAAGTTGTGGGGGCTAGATAGCTCCCACAACTTGCTTGTAGCGATGCGCATTGCGAGTTTCGCCCCTCGAAAAGGCGTTTTCATCCCCAAAGGACTGTTTTCAGGAGATAAATGTTTATAAATAGGTTGGCGGTGGCAGCCTATGGCTGCAACGATAACGTTATCGTTGACGAAGACTTGCAG
>JAFZFZ010000039.1 GCA_017557005.1 Bacteroidaceae bacterium
ACCACGGTGATAGCTTCGAGACATGTAAGTCTTGCATCGACATGGGCTTCTCTTCAGTGATGATCGACGGTTCACACCTCCCCTACGAGGAGAACGTAGCTCTCACAAAGAAGGTTGTTGAGTATGCTCACCAGTTCGGCGTAACTGTTGAGGGCGAGCTCGGTATCCTCGCTGGTGTTGAGGATGACGTAGTAGCTGAGCACCACACATATACACGTCCTGAGGAGGTTGTTGACTTCGTAACAAAGACTGGTTGCGACAGCTTGGCTATCTCTATCGGTACTTCACACGGTGCTAACAAGTTCAAGCCCGAGCAGTGCACACGCAACGAGAAGGGTGTACTTGTACCTCCCCCCTTGGCATTCGACGTTCTCGAGGGTTGCATGAAGGAGCTCCCCGGCTTCCCCATCGTACTCCACGGTTCTTCTTCAGTTCCCCAGGAAGAGGTTGAGACAATCAACAAGTTTGGTGGTGCTTTGAAGGATGCTATCGGTATCCCCGAAGAGGAGTTGCGTAAGGCTGCATCTTTGGCAGTTTGCAAGATCAACATCGACTCTGATAGCCGTCTCGCTATGACTGCTGCTATCCGTGAGGTGTTTGCAACAAAGCCTGCTGAGTTTGACCCCCGTAAGTACCTCGGTCCCGCTCGCGACAACATGAAGAAGCAGTACATCCACAAGATTGTGAACGTACTCGGTTCAGATAACAAGCTCGCTTAATTATACGAGTCAAATTATCAAAGCCGCCTGCACCGAATGGTGTGGGCGGCTGTTTTTTTTGAGTGATATCCTAACTGTACTTAGAAATATAATCCAGATAAAATTCTGCTTAGAACTCTATTAGTATGCGCGCATTGATGCGGCGACCGGTGAGGTAGTTGGGAACACCATAGCGATGGTTTTCGGTATCGGTAATCCAATAGTAGGAGTTTACGTTGTTGATGCCCAGTAGATTGAATGCATCTACTCCTAACCATACGTTGCGCAGGTATTGTTGCCAACCTGTATGAATGGTGCGTTCCTCGTTGTTGACGAGTCGGTAGCTCATACCAATATCAACGCGGCGGTAGGCTGGAGCGCGGAAAATCTGTTTCTCACGGCCCGAGTGGGGAGGACCGAAGGGAAGTCCGTTGGCATATACGACACGTAAATTCATTTGCCAACGATCTGAGCCTGGGAAATAGTCGGTAAGGCAAAGGGAGATGTTTACGCGTTGATCGGTAGGACGTGGGTACCATTTCCCGTCAATCTTTTCTTCGGTACGCATGATAGAGGCTGTAAGCCATGAGTCGGTTCCTGGGATAAACTCACCGAAGAGTTTCATGTCGAGTCCGGCTGCATAGCCCGATGCACAGTTCTCTCCATAGTAGGTGAGGCGTACATTGTTAATATTATAAGGTATAAGGTTTGAGAGGTCCTTATAGTATACTTCAGATGTGAACTTGAAGGGGCGATCCCATACGCGGAACTGATAGTCCATGGCGCCAACTACCTGAATGGAGCGTTGCGACTTGATATCCTTGTTTAATCTGACATAGGATGAACCTCCAGCTTGTGTGGTGTCGCGGAATTCCTTGTAGAAAGGGCTTTGATAATAGATACCTGTGGCCAATCGGAAGGTGAACTTGTCATTGGCTTCAGGAATGAAACCTACAGAGAGGCGGGGTGAGAAGAGGGGCTCGTTATTCCATGTCCAATATGAGAGGCGTGCGCCTCCATTGATCACGAAGAGGCCCACATCGGAGTGCTTGCGCCATGTGTCCTGAACGAAAGCGGAAAGACGGTGGTTGCGTACTGTGTTTTGTGAACGCAAATTATAGATGAGTTCTAACTCTTTGCCGGTATGTGGTAAGGAGTAGCCTGCCGAGTCGCGCATCTCCCATTCGTTGATGTCGTCGCTGATGTTTTCAAGTTTATATTCAGCGCCCCACAAAATTTCATGCTGCTCCTTTTTATGTTGTCCGCCTATGCCCATCGAAAGAACTGATGCGGTGAGGTAGTTGCGTGCATGCTCCATGTAGGTGCCTACCCCCATATTCTTCTCATCATCTACATCGTTTAACCAGTATTGACTTACGATATCGAAGGTCTCCTCTTCGTCGGTACGATAGGCTGAGGTGTTAAAGGTAAGCTTATGGCTTTCATTGATGTCGTAGGTCAGCGTCAATGCTCCAAAAGAGGTAAGGAATTGGTCGACCTCCTGTCCGCCAAAGTAAACTTTGAACTCTTTTACATCTTCCACCGTTCCGAACGAGGTGTTGCGATCTGTGGGGATAAAACGATAGTCGTTTCTTGAAATATTACCGATGAATCCTACTTCTAATTGTTTGGTGAGGTGATAGGTGAGGAAGGTTTGATAGTCGATAAATGAGGGATCGTACTCTCCGTTTGTATCGAGGGTGCCTAGTAGATAACGGCTGGTCTTGTAACGCAAACTGTGTGTCATGCTCCATTTCTCCGCCTTACCTGTTCCGATATAGGCATTGGCTCCCAATAGTCCGGCTGAAACTGAACCTTCCAGTCGGGTGGGGCGGCGGTAGGTGATGTCGAGCACGCTACTCATCTTATCTCCATACTTGGCTTCGAATCCACCCGATGAAAAGCCGATACTTTCGACCATGTCGGGGTTGATGAATGATAATCCCTCCTGCTGTCCGGCACGGATGAGCAGTGGGCGATAGATTTCTATGCCATTGACATATACGGAATTTTCATCAAAGTTGCCTCCTCGCACATTGTAGGTTGATGAGAGTTCATTTGTACTGCTAACGCCTGCCTGTGTGGCGATGAATGATTCGACTGAACCGCCAGAGGCATCGGGCATCAGTCGTGCTTGCTTTTGAGTCAGATGTTGGGTTGAACCAGTTTGACGTCTTGTCTCGCGTATGGTGACACCCTGCAGAGTTGTGTTAGTGTGCGGGAGCATGATGTTCATCGTGATCACTCCTGCAGGTTTGTAGAGTATGCGTTTGCGTGTCTGGTATCCTATCATGGAGTAGGTGATTTCTACAGTGTCGGCCGTTGCGATTCGTAGACTATATTCTCCTTTCAGGTCTGTGGTCGTTCCCTTCATTTGTCGTGCCACCCAAATGTTTGCAATCTCTATTGGACTGCCCGTTTCGTCTGTCATGGTGCCACGAATAAGTACGGTGCCGCTCTCTACACTCTCTTGCGAATGCAATAGTGTGGGGAAAGCTATCAACGACAATATGATAAATAGGAATACCTTTTTCATTATTTTATATAAACGAGAAATCTCTGCAAAACGTATATTCTTGCAGAGATTTTTCTTTATATAGGCGTTTAGGTATCAACCGATAATGAGCCATGTCATGTAGGCGGCATAAATGAGGAGGAAGAGGATGGCATCTTTGCGGTCGAGTTGCCTCTTCTTAAAGGTGTAGGCGGCTAACAGTAGTGCAATGGCTGAGAATAGCATTACGCTCCAATCGATGAAGGTGATATCGCCCATCGTAAGGGGGTGTATGAGGGAACTGACTCCGAGAATGAATAGGATATTAAATATGTTACTGCCTACGATATTTCCCAAGGCCATCTGTCCCTTTTTCTTGCTGACGGCAATAAGGGATGAGACAAGTTCCGGTAGGGAGGTTCCTCCGGCTACTATGGTGAGTCCGATGGTAGCTTCAGATACACCCCATTCGCGGGCGATTTCTGATGCGCAATCTACAAATATGTTGCCGCCAAAGATAAGGCCCGCCAGTCCAAATACGACGGCGGCTATATATACTGTGGTGGAACGAGATTTTGCAATGTCTGATGTGGCAGCTTCTTCGGAGGCTACCTCTATCTGATGCTTGTGGCTGCCATGTATTGTGGCCCAGAGGTAGAGAGCAAACAGGAGTAGCATGAGCAGGCCATCGAAGCGTACAAGACCATACTCGCCATGCCTAAATATTCCTACGGTGCATAATATGATGGATATGATAGATACGCCTATGTTGATGGGGATATCGCGATGTAGATTCTCGCGGGTGTATTTTATTGGCATTATCAATGCGGTGATGCCAAGGATGAGAAATACGTTGAAGATATTGCTTCCTACTACATTGCCTATGGCGATGTCGCTATGTCCTTCGAAGGCAGATAGACTGCTTATGACGAGTTCGGGGGTGCTGGTTCCCATGCCCACAATTGTAGCTCCGATGATATATTCTGAAATGTGGTAACGACGTGCTATGGCGGCAGAACCATCAACTAGCCAGTTTGCTCCAATGACAAGCATTGCAAGACTGACGATCAGAAGAATATAGACCATATGATATGTGTATGTAAGTTAGTGCATGAGTAACTAAGACCTTTTTGGACTTTTGCGGTGTTGTCTCTATGATAACATCTATTGGTGTCGTTTGTTCAATATTGTTAAAGAAGTGTATATATAAGAAAAGGTGCAGCTACCGAGGGTAGTGCACCTTTCCTTATTATAATATTAGTTCAAATTAAATAACACCTTGTGCCATCATTGCATTAGCAACCTTGATGAAGCCTGCTACGTTGGCGCCCTTTACATAGTCGATGTATCCATCGGGGCGTGTACCATACTTCACGCACGATGCGTGGATGTTCTGCATGATGCTCTTTAACTTCTTGTCTACCTTCTCTGCACTCCATCCCAACTTATAGCTGTTCTGTGTCATCTCAAGACCTGATACTGATACACCACCAGCATTAGAAGCCTTACCGGGAGCATAGAGAAGTTTTGCCTCTTGGAAGGTCTCTACAGCTTCGGGAGTAGAGGGCATGTTGGCGCCTTCAGATACTGCGATGCAGCCGTTAGCAACAAGGGCACGAGCGTGCTCACCATTGAGCTCATTCTGGGTAGCGCAGGGGAGAGCGATGTCGCCCTTCTCATACCAGGGAGCAGCACCAGCTACATATTTGCAACCATACTTTTCTGCATATTCTTTGATACGTCCACGACGTACATTCTTCAACTCCATGATGAAGGCGAGCTTTTCCTCGTCGATACCTGCGGGATCGTAAATGTAACCGTTTGAGTCGCTCATGGTTACCACTTTGGCGCCTAATTGGATACACTTTTGGGTGGTGTACTGTGCTACGTTACCCGAACCACTTACGAGACATACCTTTCCTTTGATATCGATGCCGCGTGTCTTGAGCATCTCTTGGAGGAAGTAGATGTTACCATAACCAGTAGCCTCGGGGCGAATGAGTGAACCGCCAAAGTCGAGTCCCTTACCGGTGAGTACACCTTCGAAGTTACGAGTGAGCTTCTTGTACATACCGAAGAGGTATCCTACCTCACGGCCGCCTACACCAATATCACCAGCGGGTACGTCCATCTCAGCGCCAATGTTGTGCCACAGCTCTGTCATGAATGCTTGACAGAAGTGCATTACCTCATTGTCGCTCTTGCCCTTGGGGTCAAAGTCTGAACCACCCTTTGCACCACCCATGGGAAGTGTGGTCAAAGCATTCTTGAAGGTTTGCTCAAAGGCAAGGAACTTCAAAGTGCTAAGATTTACTGAGGGGTGGAAGCGGAGACCGCCCTTGTAGGGGCCGATGGCGTTAGAATGCTGTACGCGGTAGCCCATATTGGTTTGTACCTTACCCTTGTCATCAACCCATGTAACACGGAATGTTACGATACGATCGGGCACGCAAAGGCGCTCAACGAGATTGGCAGCCTCAAACTCGGGGTGCTTGTTGTACTCATCTTCAATCGTTGACAATACTTCTGCAACGGCTTGGAAATAAAGTTCTTCACCAGGGAAGTGCTCTCTAAGTACGGCTAGTGTTTCTTGTACTTTCATATACTAATACCTTTAATTATTATTCAAAAACCTAAAAAATGTATTCTTTTTACGTCGCAAAGATAATCATATTTTGTGAGAATATGAATAAAAAGGAAAGAATTTAGATGAAAATGCGTTAATTTGTCAAATTACATAGGGTTTGCGTGTGCTTTTGTAAAATGAATATATGTTTTAGTAGATTATTGTCATTTATAGTGACTATTTTATGGATTATTGTTACTTTTGTACTCGTAAACACGAACTATACATAATTATCAACTATGAAGAACTTTTTAGAAATCCCTCGTATAGCATCTCTCCCCTCATTGGCTGCAGACGTGGCAAATGTGTTGGATTCACTCAACGTAGAATTTCATCCTATTGATATTGTAAATTGGCCTAATGAGTATCCTTATTGTCCGAATGCGGTTTTTCGTATAGCGTGGTGTCCTGATGGCTTGTTGTTGCACTATAAAGTAACAGAACAACATGTACGTGCACGTTATAATGTAGATAATAGCGACGTGTGGACGGATAGCTGTGTGGAATGTTTTATTCGCAATGCAGACAGTGATTCATATTATAATATAGAATGTAATTGTATTGGTACTATTCTCGTAGGTATGGGTGCTGTGGGTGATCGTTGTCGTTTGTCACAGGAAGAGATGGCGTTAGTGCAGCGCTGGTCTTCGTTAGGAGATGTTCCTTTTGAGGAGCGTAGCGATATAAACTCTTGGGAGGTGGCATTGATTGTCCCCGCAGCTTTGTTTGCTCGCCAGCCGTTGTGTTTAGAGTCTGGTGCTACATTATATGCAAATTTCTATAAGTGTGGTGACGGACTTAGTGTGCCGCACTACATATCATGGGCTCCCATTGAGGCACCAAAGCCAAACTTTCATCGTCCCGACTGTTTTGCCGAGGTGGTGCTTTCTTAATATAAGTTGTTTGATATATGGCTCTGGTATTTGCTGGAGCCATATTTGCTAATTTATTAATGGTTGTGTAGTCCGCTACACTTTCTCTATCATCAGCAAAAAACGTGCAAGTGAGCGAAATATAAACTTGCTTGCCAATCGCTCAACGAGTGTTGCCGAATTAAAAACAAGGCTTAAACGACTTTGATTCAACTCCAATTTTTTAGCAAAGTTAATTTATATACCTACCTTTAATGTTTTTGTAATTTTTTTTGTATTTTTGCGACTCTCATTTTATTAAAAGTTTATGGAAGACTTCGACTTGATGGTGTTAAAGGCAAGGAATGAGTTGTTTGCTTGCGTGGACAATCGCGGATTTAGCGACGAAGAGGTGGATATGGTGCAACGTGCATTCGAATTGGCTGAAGAGGCGCATCGTCCGCAACGTCGCAAGAGTGGCGAACCTTACATCCTGCATCCGATTGCTGTGGCCATGATTGTAGCCAATGAGATAGGCCTTGGTGCCAACCCCATCTGTGCGGCACTGTTGCATGATGTGGTGGAGGATACCGACTACACCGTCAAGGATATACGCGAACGATTCGGTGACGATGTGGCTACACTTGTTAATGTGGTCACCAAACGCAAGAGCGAGAAATACGAGACATCACTGCAGGTCGACAACTACAAGCAGATGTTGCAATCTATTCATTATGATATACGTGCCTTGCTTCTCAAGCTTGCTGACCGCCTTCATAACATGCGTACGCTGAAGTCGATGCTTCCGCACAAGCAGCTTAAGATAGCTTCTGAAACCGATTATTTCTATGCTCCCTTGGCTCATCGTTTGGGTCTGTACAAGATTAAGACCGAACTAGAGAACCTGAGTTTCCGCTATCGTCAACCGAACGAATACGAGGAGTTGCGCGGACAGATTTCCCGCTACGTAGCTTCACATGCCGAGGCGGCCGAGTCGTGGATGAATCCCATTCGAGCAGCATTGGGACGTAGGGGGATAGTGGCCTCGGTGTCTTGCGAGCCTCGTTCGGCATATTCCATTTGGGCAAAAATGCAGGAGGATTGCATCTCATTCAGTGAGGTGGAGCATATTCGTATTGTACATATCGTATATGACAACTGGAAGCAGAAGGGTATGACCGAGAAGGAGATGGCGCTTTTTATTTATGGTGTCATCACCAATATCTATACCGAGAAACCCAGCAGTATGAATAGCTATCTTGATGTGTGCAAGGACAACAACTACCGTAGTCTTCACTGCAAACTGATGGGTAATGAGGGACGTTGGATGGAGGTGCACATCGCTTCTACCGACATGATGAAGGTTTCAAACCAAGGTTGTCTCGTGGAGCGTGATGAACATGGCATTGAGCGCTGGATTGATAACTTTAAGCGCGTACTCAAAGAACTTGCTGAGCAGGGAAAGGGAGTGCGCTTCATGGAGGATGTACGCTCTACCTTCTACGAAGATGATATTCATGTGTTTACTCCAAAAGGTAAGATGATTATTCTTCCCAAGGGGGCCACAGCCATCGATTTTGCTTTCGAGATACATAACAAGGTGGGTGAGCAGATGAAGTTTGCCGTCATCAATGACAAACTGTGTTCGGTGAAGACGGTGCTGAGCAAAGGTGATCGTGTGAGAATCGGTCTCGATGATACTCCCTCAATCGATCAGTCGTGGCTTGATCATGTGATTACCTATAAGGCACGCACGGGTATTCGCCGGTTCCTCAACCGCCAACCGGCTAAGGTGAATGAGGGGTTTGTTCTTTGTCCGCATTGCCATCCTATCTCAGGTGATGAGGTTATCGGTTTCCGTCTGCCCAATAATAAGGTGGAGGTACATCGTTGCGACTGCCGCAAGGCGATAGAACTGGCAGCTGAGAGGGGTGATAGCATTGAACGTGAGGTGGATATGACTGAGTTTGAAAACCAGGCATTCTCCGTGCGATTCCATGTGGAGTCAGTCAACAAGGATCAGTTGTTGCTGACTATTGTGTCTCTGGTGTCGGGCCAGATGAAACTGAGCCTTGGCAATCTGCAATCGACCATCATGGATGATATTGTATCTACGGACTTTGAGGTTTATGTGCATTCATATAGCGAGATAAAGCAGCTGAAGGATGCGCTTTCAGCCTTGCCCAACGTATACGGATTGCGTTCTTATTGACGTGGAAATACGGGAACTATCTTGTTCTCGTAGACGTACCATAGATAGCCCTCTACCTGACTATGTCCCATGAGACACAATTGTTCCATGTAGTTTTGCACCTGCTCCTCGTGTTTTTGTTTGGGGCGGGCAAACTTGAAGTCGACTACTATCATTCGTTCGCCATCGCTCATTACGCGGTCGGGGCGTATGGGGTGTGCAAGGCCCTTGTCATCGGAGTGGATGATAGTGCATTCGTTGTATAGTTGGTACTTGCCCGAAAACCATTCGGCTGCTTGAGGGTGCTCAAGAGCCTTATATACGATACGTTCAATGTTCTTGCGCTCGTTGTCGGTGCTGATGATACCGTCAGTCAGGAGATCGTCAATCGCTTTGGAGGCATCGGTAGCAACGCACATCTTGGAGAAGACGTCGTGTAGCAGCAATCCCTGTTCGATATAATGGTGTGCAGTGATGGCTGTATCGTCGTGATTGACGGATGACAGGAATTTCTTTGAAAGGTTTGACTGGCGGAAGTTTATCTTTAGTGGCTCTGAGTGCATGGATACTTCGATTAGAGCGGGTTGCGCTTCGAGCGGATTGGGCTTGCCCTCCTTCTTTTCTTCCTTGGTATCCTTGGCTGGTGTGTTGCCTACAAGTTCTCCATACTCCTTCATCTCAAGATCGCCCATGTTGATTGCACGGTGTATAAGCTGGGCAACAGTGGCAATGGCGTCATCGCTTTTGGTGCTCTTCTTGTTGCTCTTGCTTTTCGTTTGGGTCTCTTCCTCCTTTTTCTTCTCTTCGGACTTGAGGATGAATAAGTTGCACTTGGGACGTGTGCATGCTACATAGAGCAGGTTGTAGTTGTCGACAGCCTGTTTCAGTAGCTCTTCGTTATACTCAGATGAGAATATGGACTGCTTCATGTTTTCCTTATATTCAATAGGAATAGTGGCGAGTCCGTTAGCTAAGGGGTCCTTGGTGGTGGCCCATAATGTCTCGTTATGTTTGTTGAGCGGCCATTCGCAGTAGGGGAGTATCACGGTGTGGAACTCCAAACCTTTTGACTTGTGTATGGTCATAGCCTCGATGCCTTGACCTGCTCCTATGGGAACTGCGATCTGGTGTAGGTCGTCGTCCCAATACGTGAGGAAGTCGTTGATGTCTCCAGTGGCTTCGCTGCAAAAACGGAGCAGATGGTCGAAGAAAGCCATTATGTAGCCCGTCTCATGTGAAAGCGCCTTAAGACCCAATAGATGATAGAGACGTTCGCCCAACTCGTAGAGTGGTATCTGGCTCAGTTGGGAGTGTTCGTGTACAAGTCCCTCGGGGAGTCCATATCCTTTGGTGGAAAGTTCTATGATTTCGGTAGGACTGATGCCATCGGCCAAGATGTGTTGGTGATAGTCCAGAGCGAGCAACATGAGTGCAGGATGATGTTCCTTGTCGGCAATCCATCGCATGGCAGCAATGAGCATGCCTACAGCTGTGGACGCCTCAAGTAGGTAGGCTTCTGCGGAGAAGATTTGGATGTCGGCATGGTATTTGGTCATGTAATCAACCATGTGACTGATCTTCTTGTTGTCGCGAGCGAGGATGGCAATCTGTTTGTCTTTAATTCCTGCAGTTCGCAGCTCGTCTATGATGGCTGCTACTTCACGACACATTGCGTCTTTGATGTCTTCGTCGTCTTGGCTCTGTACGTTGGTGATGCGTACGTATCCTCCTTTATTGTCTTTGCTCCACTTTTGCTTGACGTCGCTGTAGGCTTGCAGTAGGGGGGCTGCATTGTTGGGACCTAATTGCTCGGCCAAGAGTGTGTTGCATTGTTTGAAAAGGCCATTATTGAAATCTACTATGCCTTCAAGGCTTCGGCGATTGGTGTCCAAGTGGTGAGCCTCTGCTGACGTGTAGTTTGCCAATGCTTGAGTGACCTCCTCATTGAGTATGCGCCAATCGCTTCCTCTCCATCGGTAGATAGCCTGCTTGACATCACCTACGAGCAGGCTCTTGTTTCCGCCCGATAAACCTTCGAGTAACAGTGGAAAGAAATTCTCCCATTGCATGCGTGAGGTGTCCTGAAATTCATCAATCATGATATGTTGCAGGTAGTATCCCAACTTTTCGAACACGAAAGCCGAGTCGCCTGCTTGCATGCAACTAAGCATCTGACAGGTGTCAGCTAAAAGGAAGCGATTTTCCTCCTTGTTGAGCTGTAACACCTGATCGTGAATGATGTTGATGAGCTGCAGTTGATTGAGGTGCGACATGATGATATCGCACGAGTTGATGGTTTCAATGCTTTTCAGACAAATCTTATGGGTGTCATTTAGGTGTTGTATGAGTATTTGATCAGCCAGTCTGGTGATGTGCTGTTCGTGTGGTGAACCATGTTTTACCCATCCGCTGGCATTGTTGGCTGCATCTTGTGCACGGGCTCCCATCTCACTGGGAATTTCTCCCTTTGACAACTTGATGTAATATGCGCATACACCGCTGCTCTTGAAGTGGAAATCCTCTACTGTGAGCCCTTGAACATCAATGATGTTGAAAAAATCAGTGGCACGTCCTATGGCCTTATTTTTTGCATTGGCTCGCTCTTTCATTAAGTGGCTGCGTAGGCAACGAATGAATTCGGGGTCTTTCAACTGTTCGCGTAGCGTGTCGGCATTTCGCTGGTAACCCTCGTTGTGGATGTTTGCTGCAAAGTTCTTCAGGTCATCCGTGATGTTCCATTGCTTGCCGTCATCCATCTTGCTCTCAATGCTTTCAAAGATCCATTGTAGGGTAGGGGTGTCGGGTTTTAAATCCCTCATGAGGTTGTCCGCCGCTTCGGAAATGACCTTCTTCGTATCGAGCTCAATTGTCATGCCTGTACCCAAATCCAATTCGCGTGCCAATCCTCGGAGTACCGATTGGAAGAAACTGTCGATCGTCTCAATGCGGAAATGTCCGTAGTCATGTACAAGCAGTTTTAGTGCCTCCAAGGCCTTGCTTCTGATGGTGCCTTCTGGTAATCCGGTAGCGCTCTGCACTGCTTCGAAATAGGGGATGGCATCTTCGGTCTCGTAAGCTATACCATATAGTTTGCTTATGATGCGTTGCTTCATCTCGGCCGTAGCCTTATTGGTGAATGTCACGGCAAGGATGTGTCGGTAGGCGTCAGGATGCTCAATGAGCATGCAGATGTAGTTTACTGCAAGTGTAAAGGTTTTGCCACTTCCGGCTGACGCTTTGTATATGTGTAGATGGTGATTGCTCATACGACAAACTGTTTTATTGATGTAAAAGTAGGGAATTTCTTTATTTCTACCAAGAATAATAGAAAAAATACGTTGTCGTTGTTTATATTGCTGAAAAAGCAGTAATTTTGTAACCAAATTGGTAAAAAGAAGATGAATAAGGATATTATCAAGAATTTTAGAGATATGCATGGATTGGGTGTAGCGTTGGTTACTCCCTTTAAGAACGATGGCAGTGTTGATTATGATGCATTGGTTCGTTTGGTCGATTATCAAATAGCAAATAATACAGATTTCCTATGTGTGTTGGGTACCACCGCTGAGACTCCCACGCTTTCAGCTGATGAGCAGCGTAAGGTGCGCGAAACGGTGATAGAGCGCAATGCTGGCCGTTTGCCCATACTGCTCGGTGTTGGAGGCAATTGTACACAAACCATCGTGGATCGTTTGTCGCACGATGCAATGGAGGGCGTCGATGCTATACTTTCAGTTGTTCCCTATTACAACAAACCCACTCAGGCAGGTCTATTGGCGCATTTCGGAGCCATTGCTCAAGCTACCGAACTTCCTATCGTACTCTATAACGTGCCTGGACGTACAGGTGTAAACATGCTCCCTGAAACAACTCTTCGCTTGGCAAATGACTATGCCAATGTGGTTGCCATCAAGGAGGCTTCTGGTAATATGGAGCAGATAAAGGCTATACTGAATCAGCGTCCCGAAGGTTTCAAGGTATTCTCAGGTGATGATGGTATCACGCTCCCGCTCCTTAAGGATGGTGCCGACGGAGTGATTTCTGTAATAGGTAATGCCTTTGCTGCTGAATTTGCCCAATTGGTACACTTGGCTATGAATGGCGAGTATGCTGAAGCAGAAGCAATTGATCAGCGTTTGAAGCAGATGTACGAACTCCTCTTCCTCGATGGTAATCCTGCAGGTATCAAGGCGGTATCGCAGATGCGTGGTATGATGGAGAATGTGTTGCGCTTGCCTCTTGTGCCGGCATCCGAAGCAACGACTGCCAAGATTCGTGAATTCCTTGCAGCATATAAGTAAGCAGATAGGTAAAAGAAAAAAGGGCGTTCAGTGAACGTCCTTTTCTTTTTTTGTGGAGCATGCGAGACTCGAACTCGCCACCTCTTGACTGCCAGTCAAACGCTCTAGCCAGATGAGCTAATGCCCCATGCGCTACTTCTCTTCGCGATTTCGGCTGCAAAGATAGATATATTTTCGGAATAAATTGTATCTTTGCGAAAATTTTTTTCAGAAAAATGCTGCAGCCCGTCAAAGAAAAGATAATTCTCGGTATTGACCCTGGTACCAACCTTATGGGATATGGTGTCATTAAAGTCGTTGGTACTAAAGCAAGTATGCTCGCCATGGGTGTCATTGACCTGCGTAAGTATGATGACTCGTACCTTAAGCTGGGTCGTATCTTCGAGCGAGTTCGTGGTATTATTGATTCGTATCTTCCTGATGAACTCGCAATTGAGGCTCCCTTCTTTGGCAAGAATGTGCAAACCATGCTCAAACTCGGTCGCGCCCAAGGTGTAGCCATGGCAGCAGCCATGAGTCGCCAAGTACCCATTACCGAGTATGCTCCCACCAAGATTAAGATGGCCATCACCGGCAATGGCTCGGCAGGCAAAGAACAGGTAGCCGATATGCTGCGTCGCATGCTTCATATCGACAAGGAGGAGATGCCTCATTTCCTTGATGCCACCGACGCACTCGGAGCCGCCTATTGTCACTATCTGCAGATGGGTCGCCCCACCGTAGATAAAGGTTGCAGTAGCTGGAAGGAGTTCATGGCTAAGAACCCTGATAGGGTGAAGAAAGGTAGATAGAATCTTGTAAATAAGTTTAGTTTTTAGTTTTTAGGAGTTCCTCTAAGCGGAACATCTCATCGCGATATTGAGCTGCTTCTGCAAAGTTAAGTTGCTTGGCGGCCTCTTGCATGAGTTTGCGTGTGCGAGCGATGCTCTTTTCCAGTTGGCTACGCGACATGTACTCCACAATAGGGTCGGCTGCGATAGCGTTGAATTCTGGATTCTTAATTTTGAATTCAGAATTGGCCTCCGGGTGTTTTTTTGTGGACTCTGTAGCCCCCTCTCCCTGTGAAAGGGTTGAGGAGAGGCTGTTCTTGATTTCCTTACGTATCTGTTGGGGAGTGATGCCATGTGCTTCGTTGTAGGCAAGCTGTTTCTCGCGTCTACGGTTAGTCTCGGTGATGGTACGCTGCATACTCTCAGTGATACGGTCGGCATACATGATGACAAGTCCGTTTACGTTACGTGCAGCTCGTCCGGCAGTCTGGGTCAGTGAGCGGTGATTGCGCAGGAAACCCTCCTTGTCGGCGTCGAGGATGGCCTCGAGAGATACTTCCGGTAGGTCGAGTCCCTCGCGCAAGAGGTTTACACCGATGAGCACATCATATTCGCCGCGTCGCAAGGCATTCATAATCTCCACGCGTTCCATAGTATCTACATCGCTATGTATGTAGTTGCATCGTACCTGATGGTTTAGAAGATATTCGGTGAGCTCCTCAGCCATACGCTTGGTGAGGGTGACCACGAGTATGCGTTCGTCGCGCTCGGCTCGCACGAGAATCTCTTCCATGAGGTCGTCAATCTGATTGAGGGTGGGGCGTACGTCGATGATGGGGTCGAGCAATCCGGTAGGACGTATGACTTGTTCTACGACGATGCCTTCGCTCTGTGCCAACTCGTAATCGGCAGGAGTGGCGCTCACGTAGATAATTTGGTTGGTCATCTGTTGGAACTCCTCGAACTTGAGCGGTCGATTGTCCATAGCTGCTGGTAGGCGGAAACCATACTCTACGAGATTGATTTTACGTGCACGGTCGCCACCATACATGGCATGTATCTGTGGCACACTTACGTGACTCTCGTCAATCACCATAAGGTAGTCTTTGGGGAAGAAATCGAGTAGACAATAGGGGCGGGTGCCAGCCTCACGTCCATCGAAGTAGCGCGAGTAGTTTTCGATTCCTGAGCAATGTCCCAGCTCGCGCAGCATCTCCATGTCATAGGTTACTCGTTCCTGTAAGCGTTTCGCCTCGAGTGGCTTGCCTATCTCGCGGAAATATTCTACCTGTTTTGCGAGGTCGTCTTCAATCTGATATATAGCTTGTAGGGTGCTCTCCTTGCTCGTCATGAAGAGGTTGGCAGGGTATATCTTATAGCCGTCGTAGCTATTCATGCGCATGCCACTGACAGGGTCTATCTCTTCGATGGCATCGATTTCGTCATCCCAAAATTGTATGCGCAATACGTCGTCAGCATAGGCGAGGTAGATGTCTACGGTGTCGCCCTTGACGCGGAAGTTGCCACGGTTTAGCTCCAGATCGTTACGCACGTAGAGGCTATCGACGAGTCGGCGCAACAATACGTTGCGGTCGAGTTTCATACCTACGCGTACCTCAATCATGCTGTTGTAGAACTCGGCAGGGTTGCCCATACCATAGATGCATGATACGGAAGAAACCACGATGACATCCTGACGGCCTGAGAGTAAGGCCGAAGTGGCCGAGAGGCGTAGTTTGTCAATCTCATCATTGATGGCGAGATCCTTCTCTATGTAGGTATCGGTCGAGGGGATATAAGCCTCGGGTTGATAGTAGTCATAGTATGATACGTAGTACTCCACAGCATTGTGTGGAAAGAAACTTTTCATCTCGCTATACAACTGTGCGGCCAAAGTCTTGTTGTGGCTGAGGATAAGGGTGGGGCGGTTGATGTTTTTGATGATATTGGCAATGGTAAATGTCTTGCCTGAGCCAGTCACACCTAAGAGTGTTTGTGCTGGCACGCCGTTGAGCACCCCTTCAGTAAGTTGTGCTATAGCTTCGGGCTGATCACCCATAGGCTGGTAGTCGGATACGAGTTCAAATTTCATAGGGACAAAGATACAATAAGTCGAGGGTAGAACAAAATAAATCATGATTTTCTTTCTCAAGCGCATAATCATGTTGTTTGTCTATTTAGGGCTGTGTATCACTTTTTAGGTTGTATATTTGGCTGGTTGGAAGATAATGTTTACATTTGCATTAAACTGCGATAGCATGTTGTGCTCGCAAAATTATGTATGTAATAACTTAAGACTAAAACCATGGTATTAGACAATCTGAAAAACTTGCGTGACTACGAGTCGTTGAATCCTTTGTTTGGAAAGGCTTTTGATTATATTGAATCAACAGATCTGAAAGCTTTGGAACCGGGTAAGATTATATTGATTGAAAATGAACTGATTGTCAATGTTAGTCAGATAGGTCCCAAGACAAAAGAGGAGGCTAAATTGGAAACACATGACGAATTTGTTGATATCCAACTTCCTCTCACGGATGTAGAGGTTATGGGCTATACACAACGTGCCGATCTTCCCTCTGCTGAATACGATGCATCTATAGATATGGCTCTCTATGATGGTGCTGCAACTGATTACATTACTGTAAAACCAGGAATGTTTGCGCTCTTCTTCCCTGAGGATGGACATGCTCCAGGCATCACACCCACTGGCTTGAAGAAGATTATTATCAAAGTGAAGAAATAATGTTGAATTTTGAGTTCTGAATTTTGAATTCTGTGTGCTATCCGAATGTTCTATAATTGAACTTAGGTGATGATTCAGATTTCATAATTCATAATTCACAATTTATGAAATATCATGCTTAAACTCATTCAAAATGATTCTTGGCTTGAACCGTACGAAGCTGCGATCCAAGGCCGCTACGACTACTATGTGCGTCGTAAGAACGAACTTACAGACAATGGTACGAAGAAACTGAAAGACGTTGCCAAAGGATACGAATATTATGGTTTGCACAAGACCAAGAAGGGATGGACCTTTCGTGAATGGGCACCCAATGCTACGGCTATGTATCTCATCGGTGACTTTACCGATTGGCAAGAGATGAAAGAGTACCAACTTACTCGTCTTAACGGTCATGGCGATTGGGAAGTGAAACTCCCGGCCGATGCAATCAAGCACGAGGACTACTATAAGCTTAAAGTGTATTGGGACGGTGGCTCGGGTGAGCGTATTCCTGCCTATGTGCGCCGTGTAGTACAAGATGAGACTACCTACCTCTTCAGTGCTCAGGTGTGGGAGCCCGCACCTTATGAGTTTAAGGTGAAGAAGTTTAAGCCCAATACTTCTCCCTTGCTAATCTATGAATGCCATGTAGGTATGTCGGGCGAAGAGGAGGGTGTATCTACCTATAATGAGTTCCGTGAGAAGGTATTGCCTCGCGTAATTGCTGGTGGCTACAATTGCATACAGATTATGGCTATCCAGGAGCATCCCTACTACGGCTCATTTGGTTACCACGTGTCAAACTTCTTTGCGGCATCCTCTCGTCAGGGTACTCCCGAAGAACTCAAGCAACTCATCGACGAGGCACATGCCAATGGCATTGCCGTTATCATGGATATGGTGCAATCACACGCCGTGAAGAACGAGCTCGAGGGCTTGGGTAACTTCGCTGGTGATCCTGATCAGTATTTTTACCCCGGCGACCGTCGCGAGCATCCTGCTTGGGATTCACTCTGTTTTGACTATTCTAAGAACGAGGTGGTATGCTTCTTGCTCTCTAACTGTCGTTTCTGGATGGAAGAGTATAAGTTTGATGGCTTCCGCTTCGATGGTGTGACCTCTATGCTCTACCGCAGTCACGGCTTGGGCGAGGCCTTCTGCGGTTATGGCGACTACTACAATATGAATCAGGATGGTGATGCTGTATGCTACCTCACCTTGGCCAACGATCTCATCCACGAGGTAAATAAGAACGCTATCACCATTGCCGAAGAGGTATCGGGCATGCCCGGTTTGGCCGCCCCCATCAAGAATGGTGGTTATGGCTTCGACTACCGCATGGCAATGAATGTGCCCGACTATTGGATCAAGCTCATCAAGGAGCAGACCGATGAGAATTGGAAACCCACCAGCATGTTCTGGGAGGTGACCAATCGCCGCAAGGATGAGAAGACCATCTCTTATGCCGAGAGTCATGACCAGGCACTTGTAGGTGACAAGACCATCATCTTCCGCCTCGTCGATGCCGATATGTACTGGCACTTCCAGAAGGGCGATGAAAACTATATGGCACACCGCGGTATAGCCCTGCACAAGATGATACGCCTGCTCACCGCTTCTACCATTAATGGTGGATATCTCAACTTCATGGGTAACGAGTTTGGTCATCCCGAATGGATTGACTTCCCGCGTGAGGGTAATGGATGGAGCTATAAGTATGCCCGTCGTCAATGGAGTCTTGTCGATAATGATAAGTTGTGCTACCAATATCTTGGTAAGTTTGACCAAGCTATGATGAAGCTTATAGGCAATGTCGCCAAGTATGAGAAGAGCAAGGTAGTGGAAATCAATTGCCACGATGGCGACCAGATATTGGCTTATCGTCGTGACGACCTATTGTTCGTCTTTAACTTTAGTCCCACCAATTCGTATAGTGATTACGGTTTGCTCGTACCGCGTGGTTCATACCAGGAGGTACTCAATACTGATAACCCCGAGTTTGGTGGCAATGGCCTCACCGATTCGAGCCTCACACACTTTACTCATTTTGAGCCTTTGCATAAGCGCTACAAGAAAGAGTGGCTGAAGTTGTATATTCCTGCTCGCTCGGCAATAGTATTTAAGAAGATAGATTAAGGGTATGGGATACATGAGTAAGAGAACCAAATACGACGGTAGCATCCGTATTATATGCGCTGTGCTATTTGCTGTATTCTCCTTTATATATATATATGTATTCCAGGGAGAGTTGTTGGCATTGATGCAAGATTACCTTTCAAAGGGAGTAACCGAAAGTAATGCCTTTGTGACAGCTCTGCTATTTACTCTCTTGCTACTCTTGATGCAGTGGGGTATCAATCGTGCATCTAAGTTGCATGGCCGATGGGAGGCTTTGTCATATATCCCCTCCTGTACTTTATTGGCTCTGTTTACGGATGTGAATGATGGTACCATGCTCTATTCGGGTGAGAGTTGGTTGTGGGGAATTCTTCTGTGCACAATATTGTATATCGCTATCGTATGGCTCAACCGTATGACGACAAGTGTGCACCGTTTGAATTTCTTTGGCTTCCTTTGGCCCAATCTGTTCTCGTTCTCTCTTCTTTTTGTACTGACTGCTCAAATTAGTAACCATGCTCCTGCTCCTCACATGGAACTTGCTGCATGGAAGTATACACACGAAGAGAATTTTGAGAAGGTTCTTGAGGTAGGTCGCCGTTCGCATGACTACAACGCCGAACTGACCGCCCTCCGTAACTTGGCAATGGCGAAAACGGGTACTCTCTCTGAGCGCCTCTTTCACTATCCCCAACATTATGGCGCAGATGGGCTTATCTATAATAGACATAAAAAGCAGAGCATCGCATACGGCGCTTCTGAATTTTATAGTCATTTAGGTGGTAATATGCCTTATGGTGGTGAGAATGGACGAGCCTACACTCAGCGTATGGCTATGAAGAACGATTCGGCTATCTATCGTGACCTCTATTTGGCCGCTCTGCTTTTGGATAAGGATTTACCTGCGTTCGCCAAAGAAAGTTCATCGATGGTCGCCTCTGATTCGCCCATGCCCACCCATTATCAAGAAGCATGGCTTCTCTACAATGAGCAATATCCCGAGTCGGCTATAACCTTTGTTCCCGATAGTGCGATAGTGGCTCGTTTCGAGGCTTATCGTTCTTTACAAAGCGAACATGAAGACAATGTCGTTGTAGCAGAGAACCTTTGTCGTCGCAAATATGGCGATACCTATTGGTGTTATTATGAGTATTAAACTCATTTACATAAAAGAATAGGCTCCTCGTGTAGGAGCCTATTCTTTTTTAATAATTAATATAGCAAGTCGCACATTATGGCATCGCTTATCAAGATACTCTCGGGGGTCAGACTGAGATGATTATCTGCCGTTTTTATCAGTTGTTCCCTGTCTATATAGGGCATGGCCTGATTCATAAGGTGCGTGTGGTAATGCTCACCGAAATCATTTAGCAATAGCTCAAGGTTGATGCCTTTTGCAGTACGCAACTCGGTAATGATACGTTCATCATATCGTTCCTCCATTGATAGGTGCTCTATCTCGTGAGGCACCTCTTCCCCTTCGGGTGTGGCAATGTAGTTGCTCAGGTTGCTGAGGTTCCATCGTCGGTTTGTACCATCGTAAGAATGTGCTCCCGGCCCGATGCCAATGTAGCGGATCCCTTGCCAATAGCTACTATTGTGTCGCGAATGGCAGTTGGGTAGCGCAAAGTTGGAGATCTCGTAGTGTTTGTATCCCGCCCCCAACAGTTTTGCGCGCAACATCTCAAAGGCGGCAATGCTTTGCTCTTCGTCGATAGGACTTACGATGCCTTGTTCCTTCATCCTCCATAGTCGGGTACCCTCCTCATACGTAAGATGGTATGCCGATATGTGAGGTACGCCCAGTGCGATGGCTTGGTCAAGGCTATAGCTCCAATCCTCCAGTGTCTCACCCGGAAGCCCATATATAAGATCTATGCTGATGTTTGTAAGCCCCAAGCGCTGGCAACGGCGTACAGCTTCGATAGCCTCTGTCGCAGTATGACGACGACCTACTAAGTGTAGTGTGCGGTCGTGAAAAGACTGTATGCCCATGCTGATGCGGTTGATGGGTAGCGTGCGCAGCCCCTGCACATAGTCTTCTGTGAGGTCATCGGGATTGGCTTCGAGGGTGACTTCTATATTGCTCATGTCGTCTATAACCATCGAATCCGTTATGCACTTGCATATCCTTTCCAATTCCTCTATTGTCAATGTCGACGGAGTTCCTCCACCGAAATATATGGTCTTTATTTGTTCGCCCCCAAGTTCATGTAGGCGCGACTTGAGCTCTCTGCATGCTGTTTCGATGTATGCCTCGCGATGGCTCAGTAGGGTAGTAGAGTAGAAGTCGCAGTAAGCGCATCGGCTCTCGCAGAAAGGGATGTGTATGTATATGCCTGCCATTAGGTTACTTGTTGCTCGTTGTATAGTGGAAAAGTGGTTATATTCATACCTTTGCAAAATTAAGAAAAGATATGCATTCGTGCAAGTGATACGTGTATATATAGGTATATCACGTTAAAACGCGAAAAGCATGTTGTAAAACATAAAAACGAATTGGTATATTTTTTGCATGTATGGTGGATAATTGCTACTTTCGCAGCGTTTCTCGTAACAGAGTGCAAGAAACTATGTAGTTTAACTAAAAAAATACTATACTATGAAGGTTTATCAAAGTAACGAAATCAAGAACATTGCCCTTCTTGGCAATGACGGATCAGGTAAAACCACCCTCACAGAAGCTCTGCTCTATGAGAGTGGAGTTATAAAACGCCGTGGTAGAATCACTCACAAGAACACTGTCAGCGACTACTTCCCTGTAGAGCAGGAGTATGGCTACTCTGTATTCTCTACCGTATTCAGCTGTGAGTGGAATAACAAGAAATTGAATATCATCGATTGTCCAGGTAGTGACGACTTCGTAGGAGCCGCTACATCGGCCATTACGGTAACCGATACTACTATCTTGTTGCTCAATGGCCAGTATGGCTCTGAGGTGGGCACACAGACACACTTCCGCTATACCGAGCAGTTGGGCAAGCCCGTTATCTTCCTCGTTAACCAGCTTGATAACGAGAAGTGCGACTACGACAATATTATTGAGCAGCTTAAGAGCATCTATGGCTCTAAGGTAGTGCCCGTACAATATCCTGTGCAGACAGGTCCCGATTTCCATGAGCTCATCGATGTATTGTTGATGAAGAAGTATTCATGGAATCCCGAAGGTGGTGCTCCTATCATCGAGGACATCCCCGCTTCAGAGATGGAGAAGGCTAAGGAGTGGCACAAGGCCCTCGTTGAGGCCGCAGCTGAGCATGATGAGGGTTTGATGGAGAAGTTCTTCGAGACCGAGTCACTCACTGAGGACGAGATGCGTGAAGGTATCCGCAAGGGTATGGTAAGCCGCGGTATATTCCCCGTATTCTGCGTATGTGCAGGTAAGGACATGGGTGTACGCCGTTTGATGGAGTTCCTCGGCAACGTGGTTCCCTTCGTAGATGAGATGCCCGCCGTGGTTAATACCAAGGGTGAAGAGGTGAAGCCCGATCCCAATGGCCCCACATCTCTTTATTTCTTCAAGACAGCTGTAGAACCCCATATCGGTGGTGTACAATACTTCAAGGTGCTCAGCGGTAAGGTACGCGAAGGCGACGATCTTACTAATGCTGATCGCGGCTCTAAGGAGCGCATGGCTCAGCTCTTCTGCTGCGCAGGTGCCAACCGTTTCGAAGTTGATGAGCTTGTAGCCGGTGATATAGGTTGCACCGTGAAGCTCAAGGACGTGAAGACCGGTAATACCCTCAATGGTAAGGATTGCGACTGGCAGTTCAACTTCATCAAGTACCCCAATTCGAAGTTCTCTCGTGCTATCCGTCCCGAGAACGAGGCTGATATGGAGAAGATGATGAGCATCCTCAACCGCATGCGCGAAGAGGATCCCACATGGGTAGTAGAGCAGTCTAAGGAGTTGCGTCAGACCATCGTACACGGTCAGGGTGAGTTCCACCTCCGCACTTTGAAATGGCGTTTCGAGCACAATGAGAAGCTCCCCATCCGCTTTGAGGAGACACGCATT
Organism: Bacteroidaceae bacterium; assembly: GCA_017557005.1. Lineage (GTDB taxonomy): Bacteria > Bacteroidota > Bacteroidia > Bacteroidales > Bacteroidaceae > UBA1189. Next base: position 22,796 of record JAFZFZ010000039.1, read on the forward strand.
CCTTATCGTGAGACCATCACTAAGGCCGCTCGTGCCGACTACCGTCACAAGAAGCAGTCAGGTGGTGCCGGTCAGTTTGGTGAGGTACACCTCATTGTAGAGCCCTACTACGAAGGCATGCCTATGCCCGATGTATATAAGTTTGGCAACCAGGAGTTCAAGATTAGCGTCAAGGGTCAGGAAGAGCACACCTTGGAGTGGGGTGGTAAGCTCGTGTTTATCAACTCTATCGTAGGTGGTAGCATCGATGCACGCTTTATGCCTGCTATCCTCAAGGGTATCATGAGCCGTTTGGAGCAGGGTCCGCTCACCGGTTCTTATGCTCGCGACGTACGCGTTATCGTATACGACGGTAAGATGCACCCGGTTGACTCAAATGAAATCTCATTCATGCTTGCAGGTCGCAACGCCTTCAGTGAAGCGTTTAAGAATGCAGGTCCGAAGATCCTTGAGCCTATCTACGATGTAGAGGTACTCGTGCCCTCTGACAAGATGGGTGATGTGATGGGTGACCTCCAGGGCCGTCGTGGTATGATCATGGGTATGAGCAGCGAGAACGGTTATGAGAAGCTCGAGGCTAAGGTGCCCTTGAAGGAGATGTCATCATACTCTACCGCACTCAGCTCACTCACAGGTGGTCGTGCTTCGTTCAACATGCAGTTCTCAAGCTACGAGCTTGTTCCTATGGATGTACAGGATAAGCTTGTTAAGGAGTTTGAGTCAAAGCAGCAAGCTGAAGATTAAGAAACTTTTTTTACATGATTAGATAATTGGGTGACCGTCCTTCGTGAGAAGTGCGGTCACCATTTTTTATCCTATTTCTATTGTAGAGGCGTCGGCCCACAACAAATCAGAAGGTACAGTTGTTAGGGGTGTATGAACGCGAAGTTATATACATCCCTGATTTGTGTTGTGGCCACCGTCCCTCTCTGCGCACAACCCTCCGCCTATAGCTATGCCGAAGCCGAGGCCTTGATGCTTCAGGCGAGCGATGCGCTCAAGGTCACTGATGCCCAACTCCAGATAGCTCGTCACGAGCGCGGCAAGGCCAAGTCGTGGTGGTGGCCCCATCTACAGGCTGATGGCGCCTATGCCCATCTGTCCGAGCCCATCGAGGTGCGTCAGCCCCTATCCCAGTATACAGACCCCATCAAAGCCCATGTGCTCCAGCTCGACCCCACTGAAGAGCTCATCACCGGCCTGCTTGATAAGGTGGGTAGCTACACGTTCACCCTTCCCCTCATTCCGCAAGATGTAGCCTCCGTAGGGCTTACGGCCGAGTGGGTAGCCTTCAGTGGAGGCAAGCGCCTCTATGCCGACAAGCTCGCTCAGCAGATGGTCGATATGGCCGAAACCAACGTAGCGCAGACGAAGAGCCTCAAACAGGTAGAGCTCGTAGAGCGGTACTATGGCTTGGCCCTGGCCCAGCAAACCACCGAGGTGTGCCGCGAACGTTACGAGAGTCTGCGCCGCCATTACGAGCAAGCCCTGCGCATGGAGCAGGTAGGCATCATCGACCGCGCCGCACGCCTGCTGGCACAGGTAGGCATGGAGGAGGCACTCAGCGAGTGGCAACAAGCGCAATCTCGCGAGCGCAATGCCGCCCTGGCACTCAGCCAGCTCCTGGGCATCAGCTCCGATGCGCCAGCCCCCCTGCTCACCTCCGCCCTCTTTATCGTATCTTCACTCCCTCCCGAGTCGGTATTTGCCGAGCATAGCACGGTAGCCAACCACGCCCTCATCCTGCTGGGTGTAGAGGAGCGCATGGCACACAACGAATTGCGCATGGCGCAGAGTGGCTACTTGCCTGAGATAGCCCTCTTTGGTAAGCAAACTCTCTATGCCCATGGCTTGCCTAGCAACCTGCTACCACGCACCCTCGTGGGCGTGGGCTTCACATGGAACCTCTTCGACGGACTCAGCCGTGAGCGACAGATCTCGCAGGCCCGCCTCGCGCAGCAGTCCTTGGTGTGGAGTCGCGCTCAGGCCGAGCAGGATGTAGCGCTCACCGTGTCGCGCCTCTATGCCACCCTCCGGCAGATGGCCGCTGAGGCCCACGTGCTCGATACCACCATCGCCCTCCATGCCGAGGTGTTGCGTGTGCGGCAGAGCGCCTTCGCCGAAGGCATGGCCACCTCCACAGAGGTTCTCGATGCCACCCACGCACTTGCTACGGCCAAGCTCGCCCGCCTGGCTGCCTACTACGCCTATGACGTGGCGTTGGCCGGCATGCTTGCCGCTTGTGGCATGATGGACGATTTTCATAACTATGCGAGTAATAGATTTTGATACCTATGGATAAGAGACGTACCTATCTTTCCATCGCTTTCGTGGCGTTGCTTGGTTTGGTGGTTGTGGTCACCCTTGTAGCCTTGGTGGTTGTGCGCAAGCCCCCGTTGACCCTGCAGGGCGAGGTCGAGGCTACTGAGATACGCATCAGTGGCAAACTCCTGGGTCGCGTCGATACCTTCCTCGTGCGAGAGGGTAGTAGCGTGCGTAGGGGCGATACGCTAGTTGTCATCCGCAGTCCCATTGTCGAGGCACAATATCGCAAGAGCGAGGCCCTGCATCGTGTCTCTCAGGAGGAAAACCGCAAGGTCGATGCCGGCACACGCGAACAGGTGGTGGCCTCGGCCTACCAGCTATGGCAAGCCGCCAAGAGTCAGACCCAGCTCGCCGTGAATACCTACCAGCGCGTGCAGGTGCTCTATGCCGATAGCGTCGTGCCCCGTCAGCGCTACGATGAGGCCGAGGCCGCCATGCTCTCGGCCCGCGCCGTAGAGCGCTCAGCCTATGAGCAGTATCGCCTGGCCCGCGAGGGCATGCAGCCCGAAGATCGTGAGGCCAGCCGCAACCTCGTGACCGCCGCCGCCAGCAGTGTCGATGAGGTGGCCGCCCTGCTCGCCGATGCCAAGCTTGTGGCTCCTGCCGACGGACAGATTGCCACCATCTACCCCAAGCCGGGCGAGCTCGTAGCCCCCGGGTCGCCCATCATGAGCCTGGTCGTGCTCAGCGATAGCTATGTCGTCTTCAATGTGCGCGAAGACCTCATGCCCCGTTTCCGTATCGGCAGCCGCTATGTAGCCTCCGTGCCCGCCTTGGCCCGCACCGATGTGCCCCTCGAGGTCTACTACATCAGTCCGCTCGGCAGCTTCGCCACGTGGAAGTCCACCCGCCAAGCCGGTAGCTACGATATGCGCACCTTCGAGGTCCGCCTACGTCCCACCACCGAGGTCGAGGGGCTGCGTCCAGGTATGACCACTTTGATCGAGTTGAAAGATAAATGATGAAAACTTGGTTCCACTTCCCACCCTCCACTTTACGTGAGCTCCGCCGCATAACCTCGCGCCGCATCTACCTTGTTGCCGCCGTGGTGCTCCCTCTCTTCCTCATCTTCTTCATGGCCACCATCTTTGGCTCCGGACAGATGGTGAGGCTCCCCATCGGCATTGTCGATGGAGACAATACCTCGAGCTCCCGCGCCGTCATCCGCAACATTGCCGCCACCCCTACGTTCGATGTGCGGCATCGCTACGCCGATGAGGTCGCCGCCCGCCGCGCCCTGCAACGCAAGCAGATCTATGGCTATCTCAGCATACCGCCCCGCTTCGAGGCCAACCTCCTGCGCGGCCATGGCGTCACCCTCTGCTATTACTATCACTATGCGTTGTTGGCCGTAGGGGGCGAGGTCATGTCCGGTTTTGAGCAGGCACTGCTTCCCGTGCGCATGGCCCCCATCGTGGTCGATGCCGTCGACCTGGGCGCCACGCAGACAAGCGTCGAAACCTTCTTGTTGCCGATGACCAGCGACGACCATGCCCTCTACAACCCCTCGCTCAACTACGCCACCTACCTCACCGTGCCCATCTTCTACATCATGTTTCAGATACTCGTGCTACTGGTCACCCTCTATGCCGTAGGTTCTGAGCGTAAAGAGGGCACCGCAAGCGCGTGGCTTGCCGCGGCGCGTGGCAAGGTGTGGGTAGCCGCGTGCTCCAAGCTCATGCCCTATACCCTGCTTTTTGTGGCCGAGGCCCTGCTCGCGGGTGTCGTCTTCTTCCGCTTCATGGCCATCCCCCTGCAGGGCAATGCTTGGTTGCTTGCTTTGGCCGCCGTGCTGTTTGTGTTGGCCACGCAGGCCCTGGCCCTCATCCTCTATAGCCTGTTTCCCGTGCTCTCGTTTGTCATCAGCATAGTCTCCATGGTCGGTTCGCTCGGTGCCACCCTCTCCGGCGTTACCTTTCCCCTCATGGCCATGTACCCCATCGTGCGCTATGTGGCCCTGCTCTTCCCGGTGCGTCATTTCACCGTGATCATGCAGCAGGTGGTCTATTCCGGTGGGGTAGGTAGCACCGGTGTCGTCGCCCTGGGCGTGCTCCTGTTGTTTCCTCTTTTGGCCGTGGCGCTCCTCCCGCGCCTGCGGCATATCCTAACCGTTCGTCCCTATGATACGTTGGAGTAGATGTTCCCTGTCGCTACGCATTGCCTGGCGCGAGTTGCGAGCCATCAGTCGTAGCTATTCCGTGTTGTTAGTGTTGGTGGGCGGCATCTTCTTCTATGGCCTGCTCTACAACTATATGTACGCTCCCAATGTGGTGCACCAGGTACCCGTGGCCGTGGTCGACCATGCGCAGACTGCCCTCAGCCGTCAGTATATCCGTTGGCTCGATGCTACACCCCAGGTGCACGTTGCCTACCGCGAACCCGATATGGTGGCCGCCAAGCAACGCATGCGCGATGCCCAGGTGTGGGGCATACTATACCTTCCCTCTCAGTTTGAAACCCTCCTCTACGAGGGCCGCCAAGCCGTGTATCCCCTCTACGTCTCCACCGATGCCTTCCTCTATTACGAGGCCATCGAAGAGGCTAACCTCCGCGTCATGGAAGCCATCGATGATGCCTACCGCACCCAGCTCACCGAGTTTCTCTCCCTGCCCGCACTGGCGGCCGTAGCCACGCAGAGCCCCGTCACCGTGGTGGGCACCGCCCTCTACAATCCCGTCGAGGGCTATGGCATCTACCTCATCCCCTCGGTGCTGATGATTATCATTTTCCAGACGCTGATGATGCTCGTGGCCATGACGTCAAACCGCAAGAGCGAGACCGCTCTCCCGGCTCTCTATAGAGGCCGCGCCCGCTCTCTCGTGTGTGGTAAGTGCCTTGCCCATCTGCTCCTCTACGGCGTGTTTGCCCTCTTCCTTGTAGGTGCCCTCCCGCTCGTGTTTGATATTCCCCGCGTCGCCTCGTGGTGGAGTCTTCCACTCCTGCTCGTGCCCTATGTGGTGTCCACCTCCTGCCTCGGGCTCACCCTCTCGCGCTGGTATACCGACCCCGAGGCCCCCATCCTCCTCATCGCCTTCTTCTCCATCGGGCTCATCTTCCTCTCCGGCGTGTCGTACCCGTTGGAACTCATGCCCTGGTATTGGCAGGTCGCCCACTATGTGGTGCCCGCCGGTACGGCCGTGCTGGCCTTCGTCAAGCTCAGCGCCATGCAGGCCTCGCTGGCCGATGTCGTGCCCGAGTTCATCACCCTGTGTGCGCAGGTCGTAGTCTACTTCGTGCTGGCGGTGCGTGTCTACAAAATAAAGTTACGGGAGGCAAGATGATTTTTTTCATCCCCTCCCGAACAAAACATTTCAGCCCTGTGTTATATATGTGCAATTCACCTGGTAGCGATTGCCGCCCGATGAGTTACCATTACAAATTATAAGGCTAATAAAGAATTTGCATAGTAGTTTTGTCGTGTTTTATTTTGTGTTTGTGTTATTTGGATGCTCCTCGATGTGAATCGGGGAGTTTCTGTTGTTCGCAGAAGCAACCCTCAAAGTAGCTCTCCACGTTCTCTACCGGAGCCTCAAACAATCCAAACAGAGCCGATCCACTACCACTCATGGCCGCATACAGCGCCCCCAGCTCATAGAGCTTCTGTTTGATGTCGTTCAGCTCGGGGTGCAAGGCAAATATGCCCTTCTCGAAGTCGTTGCTTATCGTGTCGCGCCACTCGGCGATGGGGCGTGCAATCTTTTCGTCCAGTGTCACCTCCGGCTTCTCGGGGCGCACCATCGAGTAGGCCTCCTTGGTCGATACAAACACGTCCGGCTTCACCACCACCAGGTATAGTCCGCCCAGCTCCAGTGCGATGGGGTGAAACTCATTGCCGATGCCTGTGGCATACACCGGTGTACTGGTGATGAAGAAGGGGCAGTCCGCACCCAGCTTCGCCGCATACACCTCCAACTGCTCGTTGCTGATGCCCAGCGCATACATCTCATTCAGCATGCGCAGCATGAAGCTCGCGTCGGCCGATCCGCCACCCAGTCCTGCGCCTGTAGGGATATGCTTATGCAGATACACATCCACCGGCGGCAGGGTATAGTCGGCCGCCAGCAGTCGGTAGGCCCTCACCACGAGGTTGTTGTCCGTGTCGCCCTCTATCTCCACCCCGCTCAGGTGCAGTCGGCAGTCATAGTCGGCCCCTTGGGCCTCTATCACCTCCAGTGCATCGTGCACTGGTATGGGGTAAAACACCGTGTCGAGGTTGTGGTACCCGTCGGGGCGGCGCTCAGTCACCTGCAACCCGATATTTATCTTTGCATGTGGAAATGTAATCATAGTCGTCAGTATATTTTTTGCGAAGTTACTGTTTTCTGCGTGAAAATGCAAATTAAAGCGGCCTACATCGCAAGTCCTAGCTAAGGGACTTCAAGGCGGGTGGCCCTCTCGACTTGATTTCTAATGCAAAGTTACAAAATCAAAAATTCCCCTTCCGACTTATTGCAAAAGAGTGTAAAAGTGATTTTTGTAAGTATTTGATTGCATGTAGGAAAAATTTCTTTTTCTTCAGCGCTCGGCACGCTGTTTTCTAGGCTTGCCGCGCCAAGGCTCAGGCTTGCGAGCAGATTTTTTTGAGTCTGCCGCGCACCCAAGTAGGCTTAACATAGCATGCTGTTCCTTTGAGTGAGTAAAGCAGATGTATTCAATTATTCAGTTATTCAAATGTTTTAATCGGCGTGTGTTGTTAAAGAAGAAATTTTATATATAAATATATAACCTCTATTTTACCTATTTTTACGTCAAAAAATATTTACTGAATAACTGAATAACTGAATAACTTGCCAGACATTCTCGTCAATTTTTAGCAAGGGGAGTTGATACATTGTGGAAAACATTTGGAAAACTTAATGGCGGATTGTTTTTGTTTGCTCAGCTTTTTGTATACCTTTGCGGTCCATTGAAAAAACAACAGTAAAAAACGACAATATATATATGGCAACAGCACGACAACCGCGGACGAGTACCGCAAATAGGCCCGTGAAGCAGACCGACGACTACGGACATCTGCAACCGCAAGCTCCCGAACTGGAACAGGCGGTGCTGGGTGCAATCATGATAGAAAAGGATGCCTATTCGCAGGTGAGCGAGATATTGAAGCCGGACTCATTCTACGAACGCAGACACCAGCTGCTATACAAGGCGGTGCAGTCGCTAGCCGTGGCGCAGAAGCCGGTGGATATTCTCACCGTAGCGGAGCAGCTGCGCTCGACGGGCGAACTCGAAGAGGTGGGCGGACCTGTGTATATCACGCAGTTGGCGGGTAAGGTGAACTCATCGGCGCACATCGAGTATCATGCTCGTATCATTGCGCAGAAGTTCCTTGCACGTGAACTCATCACCTTTACAAGCCAGATACAAACCAAGGCCTTCGACACGACGAACGATGTGGAGGACCTGATGCAGGAGGCCGAGGGTAAGCTGTTTGCCATTTCGCAACAGAACCTCAAGAAGGACTATACGCAGATCAACCCAGTAATCAAGGAGGCTTACGACTTGCTCAAGATTGCAGCATCGCGCACCTCGGGACTTAGCGGATTGTCTACGGGTTTCTATGACCTCGATAAGATGACATCGGGATGGCAAAACTCGGACCTCGTGATCATTGCGGCCCGTCCGGCGATGGGTAAGACGGCGTTCGTGCTCTCGATGGCGAAGAACATTGCGGTAAACAATCGTGAGCCGGTGGCGCTGTTCTCGCTTGAGATGAGTAACGTGCAGTTGGTGAACCGTCTGATTACGAACGTGTGTGAGATATCGGGTGAGAAGATCAAGAGTGGTCAGCTGGCGCCGTACGAGTGGGGACAGCTGGATACGAATATCAACGCGCTGTTTGATGCACCGCTTTACGTGGATGACACACCCTCGCTATCGGTGTTTGAACTGCGTACCAAGGCGCGCCGTCTCGTGCGTGAGCATGGCGTGAAGCTCATTATCATCGACTACTTGCAGCTGATGAATGCCTCGGGTGCTTCGTTTGGTAGCCGTCAGGAAGAGGTGAGTACGATCTCGCGCTCGCTCAAGGGATTGGCCAAGGAGCTCAACATCCCCATCATCGCACTGAGTCAGCTCAACCGTGGTGTGGAGAGCCGTGAGGGTATCGATGGTAAGCGTCCGCAGCTGAGCGACTTGCGTGAGTCGGGTGCCATCGAGCAGGATGCCGATATCGTATGCTTCATCCATCGTCCGGAGTACTATAAGATTTTCCAGGATGAGAAGGGTGAGGACCTGCGCGGATTGGCGGAGATCATCATCGCAAAGCATCGTAACGGTGCCGTGGGCGACGTGCGCTTGCGATTTGTGGGACAGTATGCGCGATTCCAGAATATTCAGGACGAGAGCTTGGCTCCGTTGCCTGACCATGCCGTGCTGGGATCGAAGATGAACAACCGCCCTGCACCGCAGGCAAGCAACGATGAGTACATAGGTATGCCGCCCGTGCCGCCACCTATGGATAATCCGTTCCCTATGGGAGGTGTGCCTTCGGATGTGCCCTTCTGATTGATAGGGAAAAGTATAAGCATAGGAGAGACGTCATTCGCGAGAGTGGCGTCTCCATTTTTTTTGTGGGTAGGGTAGTGCACGGGGTGAATAACGGTGTATATTTGTAATTTTCCTTGCCTAAATTTTACTATTGCGAATATATTTTGTAATTTCGCACGATATTTCGTTTCGAAAGGAAAAAACAATAAAAATAGATAAATATGAATATTTCTTACAATTGGCTGAAAGAGTACGTCGATTTCACCCTTACCCCCGATGAGGTAGCTGCTGCGCTCACCTCGATTGGCCTCGAAACTGGTAGCGTAGAGGAGGTGCAGACCATTAAGGGCGGACTCGAAGGTATCGTTATCGGCGAGGTGCTCACCTGCGAGCCTCACCCCAATTCTGACCACATGCATGTGACCACCGTGAACCTCGGTGCGGGCGACCCCGTACAGATCGTGTGCGGCGCGGCTAATGTGGCGGCAGGACAAAAGGTGGTGGTGGCAACACTCGGCACCAAACTCTATGACGGCGATGAGTGCTTCACCATCAAGAAGTCGAAGCTCCGTGGCGTAGAGTCAAACGGTATGATCTGTGCTGAAGACGAGATTGGTATCGGTACCAGCCACGAGGGTATCATCGTGCTGCCTGCTGATGCTGTGCCCGGCACACCTGCCAAGGATTACTACAACATCAAGAGCGACTATGTGCTCGAGGTGGATATCACACCCAACCGCGCTGATGCTTGCTCACACTATGGTGTGGCTCGCGACTTGTATGCGTACCTCAAGCAGAATGGTCATGAGACCTCGCTCCGTCGCCCCTCTGATGAGGCTTTTGCTGTAGACAACAACGAGCTGCCCATCGCTATCGAGGTGAAGAGCGCACAGGCTTGTCCCCGCTACGCTGGCGTGACCGTGAAGGGTGTGACCGTGAAGGAGAGCCCCGAGTGGTTGAAGGATAAGCTCAGCACCATCGGCGTACGCCCCATCAACAATATTGTAGATATCACCAACTATATACTTCACGCCTACGGTCAGCCCCTCCACTGCTTCGATGCAGATAAGGTGAAGGGTGGTCGCGTAGTGGTGCGCACACTCGCTGAGGGTACTCCCTTCGTGACACTTGACGGCGTTGAGCGTAAGCTATCAGAGAACGATCTCATGATATGCAATGCCGAGGAGCCCATGTGCTTGGCTGGCGTGTTTGGTGGCTTGGAGTCAGGTACTACCGAGGAGACCAAGAATGTATTCATCGAGAGCGCATACTTCAACCCCACATCGATCCGTAAGAGCGCACGTCGTCATGGCTTGAACACGGACGCTTCGTTCCGCTTCGAGCGTGGTATCGACCCCAACATCACCATCTATGCACTGAAGCAGGCGGCTATCCTTATCAAGGAGCTCGCTGGTGGCACCGTGTCAATGGATGTATGTGATACCTATCCCAACCCCATCGCTGACTTCAAGGTAGAGCTCAAGTATGACTATGTAAACTCACTCATCGGTAAGGAGATTCCTGCCGAGACGGTGAAGAGCATCGTCACCAGCCTCGAGATGAAGATTGAGGATGAGAGCGCCGAGGGCATCACCCTCAGCATCCCTCCCTACCGTGTGGATGTGCAACGCCCCTGCGACGTGGTAGAGGATATCCTCCGTATCTATGGTTACAACAATGTAGAGATCCCCTTGGCGCTGAAGTCAAGCCTCACTACCAAGAATAAAGAAGACCGCTCACACCGTCTCCAGCAGATTGTAGCTGAGCAGCTCGTGGGTTGCGGCTTCAATGAGATACTTAACAACTCACTCACCAAGGCTGCCTACTACGATGGCAACGAGACCTATCGTCCCGAGAACTTGGTGAACCTCATGAACCCCTTGAGCAACGACCTCAACGTGATGCGTCAGACATTGCTCTTCGGTGGTCTTGAGAGTATCGCACACAACGCCAACCGTAAGAGCGCCGACCTGCGCTTCTTCGAGTATGGCAATTGCTACTATTACAATCAGGAGAAGAAGGATGCCGAGAAGGTGCTCGCATGCTATAGCGAGGATTATCACCTCGGCCTCTGGCTCACCGGTAAGCGCGTGAGTGGCTCATGGGCACATGCCGATGAGGAGTCTTCTGTATACGAGCTCAAGGCTTACGTGGAGAATATCTTCGCTCGCCTCGGTCTCAACATGCGTAGCGTAGTTGTGGGCAACCTCACCGATGGTATCTACTCTGCCGCTCTCAGCTACCATACACGTGGTGGTAAGTTGTTGGCTACCGTAGGCATCGTGAGCAAGAAGATCACCAAGGCGTTCGACATCGACAACGAGGTGTTCTATGCTGACATCAACTGGAAGAACATGCTCCAGGCTATCAAGTCTGTAAAGGTAAGCTACACCGAACTCTCTAAGTTCCCCTCAGTGAAGCGCGACCTCGCCCTCTTGCTCGACAAGAACGTGCAGTTTGCCGACATTGAGCGCATTGCCTACGAGTGTGAGCGCAAGCTCCTCAAGGCCGTTGAGTTGTTCGACGTGTACGAAGGCAAGAACCTTGAGCCCGGCAAGAAGAGCTACGCTATCAGCTTCATCCTGCAGGACGAGGAGAAGACCCTCAACGATAAGCAGATTGACAAGATCATGAGCAAGCTCATCGCTTCGTACGAGAAGCAACTGGGTGCGAAGCTTAGATAATGACGCGCATCGCTGATTACTCCGGATACTCCGGAAAGTCCGGAATTTCCGGTAGAAAAGAAAAAATAACAAATAACTAAAATAAAAAAACAAAATGGGAAGAGCGTTTGAATTTCGCAAAGCGAGAAAAATGAAGAGATGGGGCAACATGGCCCGTACATTTACACGTATCGGTAAGCAGATTGCTATTGCTGTAAAGGCTGGTGGTCCCGACCCCGACAACAACT
>JAFZFZ010000040.1 GCA_017557005.1 Bacteroidaceae bacterium
CCTAAACTCTAAACTCTAAACTCTAAACTCTCAACCCTCAACCCTTAAATCTTACCCAGGATGCGGTCCATCACCCAGTTGGTGGGGGTGGCACTGATGGCATTGCAGGTGCAGAGGCCACGCTTCTGCAAGTGGCGCACGATATTCTCGATGAGTGGTTGTTGCACATATTGTGGGTTGGGCACCTCGAAGGTCTGATGTCCCTCGATATCGTGTAGCTCGATGGGCTGGTAGGTAAACACAGAGAAGCATAACATACCCTTATCTCCGATAATCTCGATACGGTCTTCTTGCGCACTCTCGTGGGCAACAAAGCACCATGAACCGCTACCTACGAGTCCGCTATCAAAACGGAAGGTGGCGCTGATGCTATCCTCAGCCTCATAGAGTCCGCCTCGATTGGCGGTATAGCCCTTGGCTTCGATGATATAGCCGAAGTAGTGCTGTAGCAGGTCGAGCTGGTGTGGCGCAAGGTCGTAGAAGTATCCTCCTCCGGCAATGTTGGCTTGCACACGCCACGGCATAGCGGCGCCGGTGCTGCCGTCAAACTCGCGCGGAGGTTGTGCCAAGCGGATATGTACGTTGATTACCTTGCCCACGCGAGGGATGAGTTCCTCTACCTTGCGAAAGTAGGGTAGGTAACGACGATAGTAGGCTACGAAGCAGGGCACGCCCATCTCTTCGCTGGTGCGGTTGATACGCAAGCAGTCCTCATAGCTGGCGGCCATGGGCTTCTCTACATATACGGGCTTGCCTGCCTTCATGGCCATGATGGCATAGGTGGCATGGCTCGATGGGGGAGTGGCGATGTAGATGGCATTGACGTTGGGGTCATCGATGATATCCATCACATTAGTATACCACTTCTTGATACCGTGGCGCTCGGCATAGGAGCGGGCACGCTCGGCATTGCGGCTCATCACCGCCTCGATGGTAGAACCTTCGACCTGTGCAAAGGCAGGTCCGCTCTTCTTTTCCGTGGCCTCGCCACATCCGATAACTCCCCAGCGTATCATCTGACTTGAATCTTATAAGTTTGCTATTGGTGTCTATTAAATCAATTCCCTGACTTCCCGTGGCATCAATCCCAGAAGTTCCATGAGAGTCCCAACTTGAACAGGCGCGGATTGATGGGATAGTGAGGTGCCAAGAAGGATTCGTTCTGGCGCAACAGTCCTTGGTTGACATGGTAGTACATCACATAGAAGCGCACCTGCTTGAGGTGGAAGTTGGCATATACATTTACAATCGGGTAACCTCCGATCTCGACCTTCTCGGGGCCCTCTTGCACGAAGAATTGTTGCAGAGCGGGGGCGTAGTCGGGAGCATAGTAACGGCTAAACCATCGTGCATCGGCACCAAACTGTACCTTCAGCTCTCCGGCATAGGTGAAGAGGAGGTAGAGGTTGCTATACACGTTGAGCATGGGAAGAGGTAGCATGTCGGGGTGCGAACTGTACTGCGCGGTGACCTCATTGTCCCAATGGAACACGCCCCACTTGATATCTTGCCATAGGGTGGCGCTGAGCACCTGTATGTTGCCCGTGAACTGGCGTGCGGTGATGCTACTCAGGCTGAGCGGACGCGTAGTGGTAACGCCGGGCTTATAGGGTGTGCCAGCCAGGTAGGTGTAGTTCTTGATGTTCTCTACACCGGCATAGAGGCGGGTGCGGGTGTGGTCGATGGCAATGCTACCGCCAAGGCGGGTGCGAAACTCCTTGTGCAAATCGTTGTCCCACCAGTAGTGCTGAGAGTGGTAGTGGCGATAGTAGAACGAGGGGTTGCTATTCTTCATGTATCCATCGGCACGTAGGCGCATGGTGTCGCCCCAAAGGTGGAAGTTGAGGTCGGCAGAACCCTCGATGTTGAATGCTCCGAGGTCACTGCCAAGGAGTACGGTCTCGGCAGAGGCGTTGAAGTGGAATGCTTCGCCGAGGCTACGTTTGAGGTTACCACCAAGACTGATGTTGCTCTCCTTGTAGGTGTGCATGTGGTCGCGCCCTGTGCCGCCTACACTATCGGAAAGGGTAAACTGGCGGTATTCGTGACTGATGTAGGCCGAAGCACCGAAGGGAATCCATTTATTGATGCCTTCGATAAGGGTTAATCCTGCCGTATTGCGCAGGCTCAAGTATTGCGTTCCGTCGATAGAGTCGTAGGGCAGGAAGTTGTCGGCATAGTAGTCCTTCGTATTGGCATAGTCGATGAAGCGACGACTGTTGCTATTGAGCTCCATCGTGTGGAAAATCTTGCTGACAGGGATGAAGTCGTGGTGCACGATGACCGTGTCGGGCAGACTATCGGTGCGGGCCTTGTAGTAGCCGAGCTTGAAGTCTTGGGCAAGGAAGAGGGTGCGCACGAAATCTTCGTTCCATGTGGAGTGCAGATTGGTGGGCATGTCGGAAGGACGATAGGTCTTCTTGCCTTCGGCCATCGCCTCGGGGTTGGTGATGTAGCGGTCGTCGGCAATACCGCCATTTTCGGCCAAGCGCAACTTGTTGTAGCTCAGCAGGGCATTGATGGCATAGCGCTCGCCGTGGTGGTAGCCATAGAGGCTTCCGTTGAAATATCCTGTGGATTGGTGATCGTAGAGTCCGCGACCATAGAGGTAGTCGATGTTGAACCCAAGTCCCGTGCGTTTGTTTACATTGGCTCCGAAATAGGCCTTAAACCACTCCTCGCCATTGACCTTGTTACCGGCACGGTAGTAGCTGATGTTGGTGAAGGGCGACTTGGTGTTGGTGAAGTTGAACTCGCCTGGGGTGGTGAGGAAGAAGTCGAGCGCATCGGTAAAGATGAACTGGCTCGCATCGGCTCGGTTGAAGAAGATGCGCGACTGGCGGGGCGAACCCATATTGCCGAGGTAGTTGTACTCACCGTTCAGTCCGTCGGTGAAGTGCAGGTTCTGGAAGTTGAAGGTTGCCGTGTCGGTAGCGATGGGGGTGATGTTACCGAGGATGGGCGTGATGCGAAACATCTTGACATCGCGTGGCACCGTGCGGTCGGTCACCGTACTGTCGCGTCCGGCTTTGTTGTCGCCTACGAAACCCTGCTGGTTCAGTGTAGGCATACCTCCGCCATTGCCTGTGCGACCACCATCCATGCGCAGAGTCTCCTGTGCACATAAATTGGCCGCGAGGGCTGTCAGTAGCAATAGGCTGATAAGGACTCGACGCATAGGAAGAGAACTGAAGCGATGCTATATAAGGAGCGTTATCGGAAGAAACGCACGTAATACTCAGCGATCTTGATGACCATAGAGATACCGCATACTACGAGGAAGGGAGTGCGGTTGTCGGGCATTGAGATGTATAGTATCAATGCAATGACAAATCCTACGAGAAACAATGTGTTCAATAGGTTGCGGAGGTCTTTTCTATTCATGTCGGGTCAGTTTATTGGGCCAACAATTCAGAAATCTTCACTACGTTAGCTTCAAAGAAGTCGATGGTCTTGCAACGGAATTTGCCCTGATCCTTCAACAATTGTGTACCCTTCTTGTTGAATGCCTCTTCGTCGGTGATCATCTCTTCGGCGCTAAACTTGAGTCCGCCATCGCGCTCCTCTTCATACCAATAGTTGATACGTGTGAGTTTTACGGTAGCTTGTCCCTCGTTGCAGATGATCTCCATCCAGTAGTTGATGCGGGTGCGGTCGAGCACGAAGAATTTGTTTTTGAATACAATGTATTCCTCGGCAGTGAAGCTCATGCGATGGTTGACGGCATCGTTCTCAATGAACTTTGAAATGATGACGTTGGGCTTGTTGAAGCGCTCCTGTGCCCACTCGGCAATGCGTGCGTAGGCCTCCTCCTCGGTAAGTGTGGTGGGGATGGTTTCTTGGAATAGAATGCGGCCATTTACTACGGGTACGCTTCCCTTGTCGTATTTAGCTTCTACTTGCGCCCAGCCTGACATGAGACTGAGTCCTAAGCAAATTGTCAGTAAGAATCTTTTCATATAATCGAATTTTAAGTGTTTGTAATTAAAATGCAAAAATAAGGATAATAATTGAATTTTGCGCGTGAAAAGGGATAAACCTTTTTCAAAATACGTTTTTTAACGATTGGGTTATCTGAATGCGTTGATAGCCTCAATCACTTGTGTGGCCTCTTCTCTGCTCATGGTGGGCCCGATGGGGAGCGATAGCTCGGTGCGGTGCAACTCTTCCGTGATGGGCAATGCGAGATGAGCATACTCCTTGTAGCACTCCTGCTGATGGGGTGCGATGGGGTAGTGGATGAGCGTCTCGATGCCACGGTCGGCAAGGTGCTGTTGCAGACGGTCGCGCTCGTTGCAGAAGATGGGGAAGAGGTGGTATACATTGTGCTCGGGCTCTACGTACAGTGGCAGGCGTACGAGCGGATTGTCTATACCTTTATAATATAGCTCCGCGATGGCGGCGCGGTGAAGGTTGTCGGTATCGAGGTGAGGGAGTTTGGCTGCAAGTACGGCGGCTTGTACTTCGTCGATGCGACTATTGTATCCACTGTAGCGGAATACATATTTCTTTTCCGAACCGTAGTTGCCCAAAGCGCGTATGACTGTTGCCAACTCTTCGTTGTCAGTGGTGACGCATCCCGCATCGCCCAATGCTCCGAGGTTCTTGCCCGGGTAGAAGCTGTGTCCGGCGGCATGGCCAAGTGAGCCTGTCTTTCTGGCTTGGTAGGTGCATCCATGTGCCTGGGCATTGTCCTCGATGAGCAACAAATCGTGCTTGCTGCATAGCTGGCCGATATGCTCAGTGTAGGCGCAACGTCCATAGAGATGCACGATCATGATGGCGCGTGTGCGCGGTGTGATGGCGCTCTCAATGCGTGTGTCGTCAATCTGTAGCGTGTCGGGGTTAGGCTCTATGAAGATGGGCTTCAAGCGATTGTCGGTGATGGCCAATATGCTGGCGATGTAGGTGTGGGCGGGCACGATGACCTCGTCGCCCTCGTGTAGCAGGCCAAGTTCGATGTAGGCGCGGAAGATGAGGCGCAAAGCGTCAAGTCCGTTACCACATGCGATGGCATGGCGGCAACCGATGTATTGGGCATAGGCCTCTTCGAAACGGCGGGTCTCCTCGCCGCGGAGATACCAGCCCGATCGGGTGGCGCGCAGTATGGCCTCCTCAATCTCTGTGGCGTGGGCGGCATTTACAGCTTGTAGGTCGAGAAACTTGATCATAGGCGAATACCTCTCTGCTGGTTAGTTTTCAAAGTTTATTTCGTAAGCGTCATACACTACTGTGCGCGCTCCGAAGCCCTCTTTTTGGAAGATAAGTCCTTCGTTGAGGTAACGGCCCCCCTGCTCGGTAGATATGCCGAAGTCAAAGTAGCTTTTAGTGGCATACACTTGGGTGATGAGGTGGGCAAACAATCCGTCGAGTGCGCCCATGTTGCGTCCTTCGGCTGAGGAGGCGATATATTGTGCGTGGGCTACCATGTCGGTCTCATAGATGAGCGTGCCGGCGAGGATTGTGTTCTCTTTGCGAGCTACAAACAGACGTATCCCATTGGGGAATGAGGCGCGTAGCTTCTCTATTTCGCTCAGTGTGTGTACGGGTGTTTTGTGGTGCTTTTCGGCCAACACCTCCTCCAGTATCTTCCAAAAGGCGGCCATGTCGGTGCTCTCTTCATAGATGATACCGTTGGCTTGTGCCTTCTTAATGCCGCGTCGGCGTAGCTCTTGCATGGCTATCGGGTGCTCGCATGGGATGGCCGATGAGGCGGTGCGGGCAATAAGCTTTGCATTGTGTCGGAAAAGGGCATAGAGGTCCTCTTCGGCGGCGTAGCGGTGATAGATGTGAGGGATGGGTTTGTATATCAAGCGCTCGGCTCCCAACGTGATGCGCATCCATTCGATGGCGCACGACATAACCTGCAACGTGTCTGTAGCAGTGAGGCTCTCCGATAGGATGAGTCCGCCATAGGTGAGTCCGCCATGCGAGTATACCGTGCGCTCCTCTTCTACGAAGTTGGCGGGGAGCAGGGCGATGACTTTACCTTTCTTCTTGAATAGCAGTGAGCAATCCGTGAAGCGGTCGGCATGGTAATCCATGTAGGAGCGGTTGAGCAGGAAAGTGCCGTTCTTGGAGTGCTCCACGCAATCGTTCCATGTGTCGGCCAGGTCGCTGGTGTAGGGCACTACCTCTATCATCTGCTCTTGGTATTCCTTGTAGTCGTGAGTGTACCCAGTAGCGTTGTAGGCGTGCGATGCCAATACCACGCAGATGGTGCCAGGGGCAAAGTCGCTCAGTCGGCACCAGATGCCAGGTGGTATCAGTATGCCTGTGTGGGGCGAATCCATGTGGATGGTTCTCTTTGTGGTGCCATCGTCGACGGTCATGTCAAACTCGCCCTGCACGGGAATCACCACCTCGGCGCACTCGTTGTGCGAGTGGGCGCCACGCTCTTGGCCTTGCGGTACGTCGTAGATCCAGAATACACGTTCTATATCGAACGGTATGGCTCCGCCCGCCTCAGCAAAAGATAGGCTACCACGTTTGTCGGTATGCACGGGTAGGTGTATCAGTCTGCAGCCTCGTGGCATATTGTCGCTCTGCGCTGTGTTCATATCCCTATATTATATAATAAGGTGCGATTACTCTATTCCTATTAACGAGGAAAGGGGGTAAATCGTGCCTTTTTTGATTTTTTTTGACAAAGGTAGAAAAAAAACTTGATAAATGTTTGTCAAGTCGAAAAAAGTATCTACCTTTGCAGCCGCAAAAGGGAAACGACTCGTAACCTTTGGAAGTTTGGGTGAGTGGCTGAAACCACCAGTTTGCTAAACTGACGTACGGGTAACCGTACCGGGGGTTCGAATCCCCCAGCTTCCGCGAAGTTCCTTTTTGCAACCTGGCGCTTTCGTCTATCGGCTAGGACACATGCCTCTCACGCATGGAAGACGGGTTCGATTCCCGTAGGCGCTACCAAAAACACCCGCCCCGGGGTGGATAAACATAAGGGGATTTTCCGAAAATGGCGCTTTCGTCTATCGGCTAGGACACATGCCTCTCACGCATGGAAGACGGGTTCGATTCCCGTAGGCGCTACTAGCAAAGAACTCAAGTCAAAGGACTTGGGTTCTTTTTTTATATATGTCTCCCGCGTTTTCTTTGTGTAATAGTCACTATCCCTGCAAGGGTAGTGTGCTCTCTTTGCAGGGATAGTATGCTACCTCTGCAGGGATAATGTGCTCTCTCTGCAGGGAGAGTGTGTCGTGTAAGGATGTTTTGGGATAGAGTAACCTTACTTTCCCCAGGCTTCGAGGTATTGCTTGGCTACTTTGATGCTGTCGTGATGGCGGCGCACATACTCGATGCTGTCGTGCTTGAGTTGGGCTATGCGCTCAGGGTATAGTACGAGTTGTTCGAGTTGATGATAGATGTCGGCTTCGTCGGGCTGCACGTTGATGATGGGGCGCAGTTCCTTTTCGTTCAGGATGGCATAGCTCTCCTCTTCGCCACCGCTCACAACGATGAGGCCCTGGCTCATGGCCAGCAGGGCATTCATGGCGGGAGTATAAGAGTATATTTGGTCGAGCAGGATGTCGCTGCTGCGTAGCATCTCCTTGTATTGGGCAAAGGGGACCGACTCGGCCTTTATCATCTCGGCTTGGTCGGGGTAGTTGGCTACAAGGCGCTCAAGAGCGCGTAGCATGATATCGGTACCCTTCAGTGTCGTGCGGTGGCGCTGGATACCGATAAAGAAACGCAGTTTGCGGTTTGCTTCATCTGTCTCAGCTTGATTGTCATTTACCGTTTCGTTCATCTCTATCGGCAAGGGGATGAAGGTTGTCTTCTCGGGGAAGTAGGGGCGGTAGGCTACATCGTACTCATAGAGTCCGCTGATGATGCCATCGCATGTGTTGGCAATGTGGATGTTGGCCTCTTTCTTGAAGGTGTGTAGCCAGTCGCGCTCATTGGCCGTGTTCCACTCGTGGTGTACCTCGCGTGTGGGAGTGTAGTAGTCGCAGTAGCGTAGGGTGCGGCGCACGACACTATCGTATACGTAGTAGTGGTCGTAACCAAAAGCACCGAGATACACGCGTTTGTTGTGGCGTCGCAAGTAGTCGTAGATGCGGATACCGCGTTCGGCCTTGAGGTCAATGAAGTGCACGGGGTTGATGAGTTGCACCACGTCGTAACCGCGAAGCTTGGGAAGCAGGCGTAACACCTTGTATAGGTAGGCGATGCTGCCAAGACGGCCGGACTTGCGGGTGAGCGCAATGTCCGAGGGGTAGCCTTTCCATTCGTCACCGTTGGATACTACGCATACCTCGTGTCCCAGCTTGCGCAGGGCGCAAGCGAGTGTCCAGTGTACGTTGCTGTATTCTCCCAAGAGTAGTATCTTCATGCGTTATCGTGTTTCGGTGATTCTTAATAGATGGCGCCCCATGTTACAAGTGGCGAGCAGACGGAACAGACGGTATTTCCACGAATAGCGGGCGTGTGGGATGGGGTAGAGACCTAATGTGGTCAGTTGCTGTACGGATTGATTCCAACGCTCCTGCCAGTCGGGCTGACGAAGAGAGCGACGCAGGATATCGATGGCAAAGAAGTGTATCTTGCGTGTGAGTCCTTCGTGGGGATGTGTAGCCACGGAGGCCTCGAACTGCAGTAGGCGCTCGAGCACTACGAAGTAGTTGCGGAAGAGTTCGTCGGTGTGCTCGCGGCTTCTGCTATGTGTGGTGGATCCGGGGCGCTGGTAGTAGGCATAGACGATGCTGTCGGTCTTGGCCATGCGGTGGGCTCGCCACACGAGCTTGGTGATAAACTCTTCGTCCTCGATATAGATATGTTCGGTAAATCGGAGTGGCTCTCCGTGGCTTGTATCGGTGCATAGAGCACGGCGGAAGAGCAGGGTACAACAACTGCCAAAGAGGTTGTGGTGCAGCATGTAGTTGTCGCCGGAGGTGATGTTCAATGGATGATGAGCTGTGGGTAATGACTGATTATGCCCGTCCGGTTGGTCTCCTACTTCGCGGTATCCAAACATCAGTAGGTCCAAATCGTTTGCTTCTGCCGTGGCAAGGCAGGGCTGCACGGTATGGGGCAGTAGGTAGTCGTCGCCATCGACAAATTGTATCCATTCTCCTTTGGCGTGATTCAGCGCGAGGTTGCGTGCTGCGCCCTGGCGGCTATGCTTTTGGATGTATAGGTGTATGTTGGCTTGAGTGGCAAACTCATCCACTATGTGTTGCGGACTGATGGTGCTCTCGTCATCAACCACGATGATCTCATAGTCGGCAATATCCTGCTCAACGATGCTTTTCAAGCAACGTCGTAGCAACCAGTCTTCCAGGTTATATGTGGTGACGACGAACGTAATCATGCTTTTAATGTGCTTTTAAGTATGGCATGCAAACGGCAGTAGGCTCGCAGGCCGATGAGTGGTAAGGGCGACAACTTGATGCGTGTGGCTATCGGTGTGGCCTTGAATAGGGTGCCGTATGCGGGGCGGTGCTTGCTGGTGTCGCCAATAATGTATTGGTGGTCTACTCTGTCGGCATCGGCGCATCGACCCATGTCGATGAGCAGGTTGAGACAACATGCCCATAGGTGCATCGCCTCGTGCTCTAAGGATTGGTTTTCCTTGATCTCAAGGTAGAGGCGGTGATTGTTGAGAAACAACTGACGTTGCTTGTCGTAGCGGTAGCTGGTAGTGATGGTGCCCTCGTGCATGATGTAGCGGTAGCAGCCGTGGCTGGAGTAGTGTATAGCGCGACATTGCTTTATGATGCGCGGCATCACTGCTGTGTCCTCATAGTATTCGCCTACGGGGAAACGTGCGTCCTTCCATAGGTGTGCACGATAGATTTTGTTCCATGCATAGCAGTGGAGGTAGCCCTCGCGTCGAATCCAATCGGCAAAGATATCGGTGTGTTGTGTCTCGTCGGGGAAACGTAGCAGGTAGGCTTTCGGCGTGTTTGCATGTACCTCTACGGGGTATTCGAGCATGTCCACTTCGGGGTGGGCGAGGAGGTGTGCCAAGTTCTCTTTCAGCGTGTGGGGACATAGCTCATCGTCAGAGTCAACGAATGTTATGTATTCTCCTTGGGCTATGTCAAGTCCCTTGTTGCGGGCAGCGCTGAGTCCCTGGTTGTGTTGATGGACGACACGGATCATGTGGTGGCGTTGCTGCAACTCGTCGCAGAGCACTCCGCAGCGATCTGTGGAGCCATCGTCAATGAGTAGTATCTCGCAATCATCCGGTAGCTGCGATACGATGGATTGTATGCAGCGCTCGAGGTGTTGCTCCACATTATATACAGGTATGATAATGCTCAGGGTCATGACTTAGGGCTTTGTCTGCAAATATATGAACATTTCGTGATTTCGACAAAGGTTTTCGTGCGATAACCGACAAAAAAGTGTATCTTTGCAACTTTAGTAAAGATACGCGATTATAATCTATATAAGCAGACACGTGAAGCAAGAGCAGGATAGCGAAGTGGCAAAGGACTCAGGATACAACGGTATACTGAAATATACGGGCATCTTTGGTGGTGTGCAAGGCTTGGTGAGCCTAATCACAATGGTCAAGGTGGTAATCGTGTCCAAACTGCTGGGACCCATTGGCGTGGGATTGGTGGATGTGTATAATCGCTCTATCGAACTGGTAAAGAAATCGACCGAC
This sequence comes from Bacteroidaceae bacterium, assembly GCA_017557005.1. Taxonomy (GTDB): domain Bacteria; phylum Bacteroidota; class Bacteroidia; order Bacteroidales; family Bacteroidaceae; genus UBA1189. The sequence continues at coordinate 10,628 of JAFZFZ010000040.1, forward strand.
CTCGGTATCTCGTATAGCGCAGTGCAGTCCATTTCGGAGAAGCGTGACGATGCTAACTCCTCGTCAGATTCCATGCTTTATGCCGTCAAGGTGGTGCGCTCGTGGTCGTTGTGGTTGGCAATGGCGGGTACGCTCCTCTTCTTCTTCTTGTCGCCTCTGCTGAGCCGATGGAGTTTTGATGGCGATGAGACCTATATCAACATGTTTCGTATGCTTTCATTGGCTGTAGGATGTTCGTCGCTCATGGGAGGTGAATTGGCAGTGCTTAAGGGGGCGCGCATGTTGGGTCGTGTGGCTTGGTTCCAACTGCTCAGTGCGGCCGTGATGTTGGTGGTGGCTGTCCCCTGTTATTATCTGTGGGGCTATGCAGGTATTGTTCCCAGTTTGTTGCTCACAGCAATCGGTTTGCTGGCTACCGCTTGTTGGCATTCATTCAAGGTGTTCCCCTACCGCGTATCGCTCTTCTCGAAGCGTATCATAGCGGATGGAGTCTATATCATTCGTCAGGGTTTCAACTATACGTTGGCCGGATTCCTGAACTCTGGAGCCTATTACCTGGTATCTATCTATGTGCTCAACAAAGCTGATGCAGGTGATGTGGGCTGCTACTCTTATGGCAACTTGCTTATCTCTTACCTTAGCATGCTTGTGTTTGCGGCGCTTGATAGTGATTTCTTTCCTCGCCTTTCGGCTGTAAACAAGAATAAGGTGCGCTCTAATGTGCTGGTCAATGCGCAAGTCGAGATGCTTGCCGTGCTCATTAGTCCCATGATCATATGTTTTGCCGTATGCCTTCCTTTGGTCCCTCGTTACGTGTTTGATGAGAGCTTTATGCCGTTGGTGGATATGGCTCAGTGGGCTGTGGTTGGACTATTCTTCAAGGCGTTGATGCTGCCTCCGGCCTATCTCTCCCTATCGAAAGGCGAATCCTCTATCTTCCTATTGCAAGAGGTGCTATCCTATACGGTGATGGCTGCGGCCATGATCTTTGGCTTCCACCGTATGGGTATGGTAGGTTTGGGGCTTGGCATACTTGTGTCCAACCTGTTTGATTGCATCAGTGTGTGGTGCATAGCAGCCATTCGCTATGGCTTCCGTTATAGTCGTCGTGTGTGGGGAATAGGTGTGACCCAACTGCCAATGATGGTGCTTATGCTTGTGGTGGTGCGCCTATGCAGTGGATGGTGCTATTTCTTGTTTGGCGCAACTTTAGTGCTGGTGTCTACACTGTCTTCGTTGCATTTCCTGCGTCGACATACCGACTTTCTCCGTCGTTTTAGTAAAAGATGAGAGGGCGCTTGACGTCTCGTGTGAGGGAATGTTATCTTATCATTCCTCGCTTCTGGCGTGCCCAAGGAATTATGAGCGATGCTTCCTGTCCTTGTGCCAGCAGGTTGCGCATCTGCTCCATGTAGGGGGCGGTGTAGGAGAAGAAATGCTTGTATCCCTCGCAAAGTGTATTGAGTCCACTCTCACCACGACGTGTGGTGGCAAAGCGATGTTTGGGACATTCGCCTCGGCAGGCAAACAGGTATTCGCATTTGCGGCAATCTGAAGGCAGCGAGTTGCGTTTCTCGATACCAAAACGGAAGAGTTCGGGTTTGCGTTGTAGGTCGCGCAGATGCTCCTTGCCGATGTTGCCGAGACGATATTCGGGATACACGAAGTGGTCGCACATATAGACATCGCCATTGTGCTCTACTACCAATCCGTCGCCGCAGGTGGGGCAGAAGCTGCAGAGCGAAGGTTGAACGCCACACCATTGGGCCAGGGTGATGTCAAACAGTTGCACGAAACGTTCTCCCACATCATTGATAACCCATTCGTCGAAGATGTCGCACATGAAACGGCCGAAGGCTTTAGGAGTGATGCTCCACGGAGCGACCTTGGCACCGGGAGTGCCGGGAGGAACGATGGCAGCACGTTTTGGCGCATTTGGATGGTTTGCGCCATCTACCATCTCTACAACGGGTAGGAACTGCATGAATCGGCTTACCGATCGCATGAATTCGTATACGCGCTTTCCTTGTCCGGCGCAGCGGTCATTGATGGTGCTCAGGGTGTTGTATTCTACTCCATGGATGGCCATCATCTCGACGGCACGTATCACACGGTCGAAGGTGGGGTGACCACCACGGTCGTGACGATAGGCATCGTGGATCTCCTTGGGGCCATCCAGTGAAATGCCGATAAGGAAATTGTTTTTGCGGAAGAATTCACACCACTCGGGATTGAGCAATAATCCGTTTGTCTGCAACGAATTTTCAATCTGCTTGTTGCCGCGATATTTGTTTTGTAGAGCTACTGCTTTTTCGAAAAACTCCAGTCCGGCAAGCAGTGGCTCGCCTCCATGCCAACAGAAGGTAACTACAGGAACCTGTACGGCTTCGATGTACTGACTGATATAACGCTCCAGCAGTTCGTCGCTCATCTTCGGCTGATGGCCGCCATAGAGGTTGGCCTTGCCCAGATAGTAACAATAGTCGCAGTCAAGGTTGCATGCCGACCCAACAGGTTTTATCATCGTGGAGAATGCTGTGGGGCGGGTCAGCTTTTGAGCGTCGGTAAAGTGTAGCATATCGCTTGGGTTGGCCATGTGTGTTTCTTTAGAGTCTTCTAATATATTAGCAATGCAAAGATAAGGTGTTTGGTGCGAACTAACAAGAAAATAAAATAGAATGGTGAAGGCTAATTTTCCTAAAATGAGAGGTGAATTGATAACAGCAGATTTCAAAACGGACAATTTCGGATAATGAAAGTGGTAACAATGAGCGGTTTTTTGTTTTTTTTACAAAAAATCAATACCTTTGTAGCAAGTTGAATTGATGTATTGAAGCAACGCAAATAACAACATAAAAACATGTTAACACAAATTATCAATGCCATTATCCTGACTCCTCAGGGTTGGCTCAAGGATGGTTCGGTAATCATCCGCGATAGCAAGATTTTAGCAGTGACCGATTGCGACCTCGCAGTAGTTGGCGCAGAAGTGATTGATGCAAAGGGTATGTATGTAGTGCCTGGTGGTATTGACATACACGTGCATGGTGGTGGTGGATTCGACTTCATGGAGGGTACCGAAGAGGCTTTCCGTGGTGCTGTAGCTGCTCACATGAAGCACGGTACTACAAGTATCTTCCCCACACTCTCGTCATCGACTATTCCTATGATTGAGGCTGCAGCTGAGGTTTGTACCAAGTTGATGAAGGAGCCCGGTAGCCCCATCCTCGGTCTTCACCTCGAGGGACACTATTTGAATATGGAGATGGCCGGTGGTCAGCTTCCCGAGAATATTAAGAACCCCGATCCTACAGAGTATATCCCCTTGGTTGAGAAATGGGATTGCATCAAGCGTTGGGATGCTGCACCCGAGCTCCCCGGAGCTATGCAGTTTGGTAAGTATATTACTGAGAAGGGCATCTTGGCATCTGTGGCACACACTCAGGCCGAGTATGACGATATCCACGCAGCCCGCAAGAGCGGATACACTCACGCTACACACTTCTACAACGCGATGCCTGGTTTCCACAAGCGCCGCGAGTATAAGTATGAGGGTACGGTAGAGAGTATCTATTTGCACGAGGATATGACCGTAGAGGTAGTTGCCGATGGCGTACACGTACCTGCTACCATCTTGCGCTTGGTACACCACACTAAGGGTGTTGAGCGTGCATGTGTCATCACCGACGCACTCGCTTGCGCTGCCAGCGATAGCAAGGAGGCATTCGACCCTCGCGTAATCATCGAGGATGGCGTTTGCAAACTCTCTGACCGCTCAGCATTGGCCGGCTCTATTGCTACCATGGACCGCTTGATTCAGACCTTGGTTCAGAAGGCTGATATTCCTTTGGAGGATGCTATCCGTATGGCTTCAGAGACTCCCGCCAAGATTATGGGTGTATATGACCGCAAGGGCTCGCTCGAGAAAAATAAGGATGCTGACATCCTTGTGCTCGACGACAACTTGAATGTACGCGCCGTATGGGCGATGGGTAAGCTTGTTGAAGGCACCTACAGCATTTGATGATATAAATCAATAAAAAGCAACACCCCCGAAAGCATTTCGCTTTCGGGGGTGTTTTGTATTATAACTGATTCCTATGGGATTATAGAGCCTGTATATGTTTAAAAACAGCCTTTAAGTTGAGGTTTTTTCAAAGCCTTTTTCTAACTTTGAGGCTCAAAAAGTTAATACCAACCTTAAATAACGTAATATACGTATGAAAAGTAAATACACATTGCCGAAAGATGGTGGCCTGATCACCACAGGCGTTCCCAGTGACATTTATTGCCGCTATGAAAAAGTTCCAACGCAGATTTTTGAAACCGAGTATGCCGGTGTGCAACATGTGGCCGACCAAGTAGTAGCTGCCATCAATGCACACAATGGAACTGAACCTTTCGTGTTGGGCCTTACTACAGGTAAAACTCCGCTTGGATTGTACCGTGAGTTGGTGACACGCCATAAGGACGGTAAGGTAAGTTTCAAGAATGTGGCTGTAGTGAGCCTCGATGAGTTTTATCCTATCGCTCCCGAGCATAAGCAGAGCCGTAATTACCGTATTCACGAGGAGTTTCTCAACCATATCGATATCGCGCAAGAAAATATTCATATGCCCGATGGCACAGTGCCTGTGAGCGAGATCTCTGATTACTGTAGAGCCTATGACAAGTTGGCCGGTAAGGTCGATTTCATGGTGATTGGTATGGGTGAGCAGGGCCAGCTTGGCTTTAACGAACCGGGTTCGTATGATAAGTCGCGCACACGCCTCGTGCAGTTGAGCCTCCACTCGCGCAAGATACAGTCAAAGTCATTCTCACAAGAGAAGGAGGTACCCACTATGGCTATCACTATGGGTATCGGCACCATTCTCAAAGCAAAGAAAATCGTGCTTATGGCATGGGGTGAGAACAAGGCTGAAGTGGTACAGAAGGTCGTTGAGGGTGAAGAAACTGAGATGATTCCTGCAAGTCTCCTGCAACAGCATACCGATATCGAAGTAGTTATTGATGAGTTTGCCGGTGAGAAGCTCACACGCATTGAAGCTCCTTGGGTAGTAGGCTCATGTGAGTGGAGCAAGAAACTGATCCGTAAAGCTGTAATCTGGTTGTGTGGCAAGGTTGACAAACCCATCTTGAAGCTCACCTATCAGGACTATATGAAGAATTCGTTGGCCGAGATGCTCGACGCACTGGGTAAGACCTACGATAAGGTAAATATCGAAGTGTTCAACGATTTGCAACACACCATTTCCGGATGGCCCGGTGGCAAGCCCAACTGCGACGACACCACACGCCCCGTACCCTCTAATCCCTTCCCCAAGCGTGTGCTCATCTTCTCTCCGCACCCCGACGATGATGTCATCTCTATGGGTGGAACCTTTATCCGCCTCGTTGAGCAGGGACACGACGTGCACGTAGCTTATGAGACATCGGGCAACGTAGCCGTATATGACGACGTAGTGATACAGCATATGGATACTGCACGCGAGATTGGCCTGGAGGACCGTTATAACGAGGTGCGTCAAATCATTGCCAACAAGGTGGAGGGTGAGCCCGAACCACGTGCATTGCTCAACCTCAAGGGGGCTATCCGCCGTGCCGAAGCTAAGGCTGCATGCCGCTCATTCGGACTCAACGACGAGACCAACGCACACTTCCTCAACTTGCCGTTCTATGAGACTGGTGGCATCAAAAAGGGTGAACTCGGCGAGGCCGATATTGATATTGTAGTAAAACTCTTGCGCGAGATCAAGCCTCACCAGATCTATGCGGCAGGTGACCTCACCGACCCCCACGGCACTCACCGTGTATGTATCGAGGCCGTGCTTGGTGCTATGGAGGTAGTGGAAAACGATGACTGGGCCAAGGAGTGTAGCATCTGGCTCTATCGTGGTGCATGGCAGGAGTGGGATCTTGGCATGGTTGATATGGCCGTTCCCCTCAGTCCTGACGAACTCATCAAGAAGCGTCACGCTATCTTCCGTCACCTTTCGCAGAAGGATATCGTTCCCTTCCCCGGTGAAGACCATCGCGAGTTTTGGCAACGCGCCGAAGATCGTACGCAGAACACCGCTCGCCAATACGACAAGCTTGGTATGGCCGAATATCAGGCAATTGAAGTATTTGTGAGAATGAAGTAAATGATGTCTACCATGAGAAATATATTAGTAGCATTGCTCCTCCTATCGTCATGGGGGAGCAATGCTCAAACAATACCCACACCATCTGATAGCGCCAAGAAGGTTCAAGAGCAGCAATGGCGAGCACGATTTAGACACGATCCTCGTCATCCCGATGTGCACGACCCCGTGATGGCGCAGGGTGAGGACGGACGCTATTATCTATTTGCTACAGGCATGGGCGTAAGCGTGATGTCGAGTGCAGACCTTCAGGAGTGGAATTTTGAGTCCCCCGTGCTACGGGAGATTCCTGCATGGGCCATTGATACGGTGGTAGGATACCGAGGACATACATGGGCTCCCGATATTTTCTATGCCGACGGGTTGTGGCATCTCTACTACTCGTGCTCTACATTCGGTAAGAATGGTAGTGCTATCGGACATGCTGTAAACAAGACCCTCGATCCCAAGTCGCCTGATTTTGGTTGGAAGGACATGGGCATGGTCATCGCCTCTCACCGTGGTAAGGACAACTGGAATGCCATTGACCCGAATGTGATTACCGATAAGCGGGGTACTCCCTATATGACGTATGGTTCGTTTTGGGATGGCATCCAACTTATCCGTCTTTCCAAAGAGGATTATCAGACACCCGTAACCACCCCGGTTACCATTGCTCGTCGTTATGGCAAGCGCTACGTGAATGGCAAGAATATCAATTTTACCATTGAGAATGGCGATACCATAGAGGCAGGCGAGAATGCCATCGAGGCACCCTTCATCTTCAAGCATGGCAAGTATTACTATCTCTTTGTAAGTTTCGACTATTGTTGCCGAGGCGAGAACTCTACCTACAGAACCGTATATGGCCGCTCGAAACACATCGAAGGACCTTACTGTGACAAGGAGGGCCGTCGCATGGACGAAGGTGGCGGCACACCGCTTTTTGGTCCGAACATCATCTACTATGGTGTGGGACACTGTTCGGTATATGACTTTGACGGGCAGACCCTTTTTGTGTCACACGCTTACGAAAAGGCGCATGATGGAAAAGCCAAACTCTTTATGCGCCCGCTGTTCTTCGACCGTGACGGTTGGATTATTGCAGAGCCCCAATTATAATAAGAGTTATAAAAACAATGAAGGTGCAATCTTTACCGATTGCACCTTCATTGTTTATGCGCGGTAGGTTCTCCGCAATTAGATACCCAATGACTTCTTCATGCCCTCAATCTTAGCTACAGCCTTTGCATCAGCCTCAGCATAGTCGGCACGAGTAGCCATGGTGCCCTTAGCCTCCATGTAGAACTTGATCTTAGGCTCTGTACCTGAAGGACGTACCGATACCTTGTCGCCTTCAGCTGTAAAGTATTGGAGCACGTTAGAGGTCTCGGGCATATCGAGCTTGGTCACATTGCCTTCAGCATCGCGAGCCTCGAGAGTCTTATAGTCCTTGCTGCATACGATGGGAATACCAGCCATCTCGCGGGGAGGATTGGCGCGGAAGTTCTCCATCATCTGCTTGATCTCGTCAGCACCGCTCTTGCCGGGCTTCACTACGCTTACAGCTACCTCCTTAGAGAAGCCATACTCAACGTAGATGTCCATGAGGAGCTCGTAGAGGCTCTTGCCATTGTCCTTAGCCCATGCGGCTACCTCGGCGATGAGGCAACATGCTGATACGGCATCCTTGTCGCGGCAGAAGTCCTCAGCGAGGAAGCCGTAGCTCTCTTCACCACCACCGATATAGGTTTGCTTACCTTCGCGCAGACGGATCTCGCGTGCAATCCACTTGAAGCCGGTGTAGCAATCGAGCATCTCGAGGTTGTTCTTCTCTGCAATCTGCTTGATGAGTTCGGTGGTCACGATGGTCTTCACTACAAACTCGTTGCCGGTCATCTTACCCAACTTAGTGTATTGAGTGATGATGTAGTAGAGATACATCATGCAGGTCTGGTTACCATTGATGAGCATCCACTCGCCCTTGTCGTTCTTGCAAGCGATACCTACGCGGTCAGCATCGGGGTCAGATGCCATCACGAGGTCAGCATCGATCTCCTTAGCAAGGTTGAGCGCCATGGTGAGCGCCTCGGGGTTCTCTGGGTTGGGAGAGATTACGGTGGGGAAGTTACCATCCTTAATCATCTGCTCAGCTACGCAGTTCACATTGGTGAAGCCCCAGTCAGCCAAAGCAGAAGGGATAAGCACGCGACCACAACCGTGAATGGGAGTGTATACAATCTTGAGGTCGGCATGGCGTTTCACTACCTCGGGGTCAATCATTACGGTGTGTACTGCGTCGAGGTATACCTTATCTACATCCTCACCGATGATTTGGATGAGGTCCTTGTTGCCCTGGAACTTGATATCGGTAGCCTTTACCTTGTTTACCTCATCGATGATACCCTTATCGTGGGGAGCGAGCACCTGTGCACCATCGTCCCAATATGCCTTGTAACCGTTATACTCGCGGGGGTTGTGGCTGGCAGTGATGTTTACACCGCTCTGGCAACCGAGGTGACGGATGGCGAATGAGATTTCGGGAGTGGGGCGGAGATCCTCGAAGAGGTATACCTTAATGCCGTTGGCCGAGAAGATATCGGCTACGGTCTCGGCGAAGAGACGGCTGTTGTTGCGGCAGTCGTGGCCTACAACGACAGAGATCTGCTCCATACCGGCAAAGTTCTTGTTGAGGTAGTTGGCAAGTCCCTGTGTAGCTGCACCTACAGTGTAGATGTTCATGCGGTTGCTACCAACGCCCATGATGCCACGCAGACCACCGGTACCGAACTCGAGGTCCTGATAGAATGAGTCGATAAGCTCAGTCTTATCTTCCTTCTCGAGCAAAGCCTTAACTTCAGCCTGTGTAGCTGCGTCGTATGCCGAAGAAAGCCATTCATTGGCCTTCGCGGTCACTTGATTCAATAGTTCTTGATTCATAGTTTTATGTATTTGAATTTTATTGATTCTGTTGTAGTGTCTGAAATGAACGACAAAGTTAATGATAAGTTTTATTTTACGAAAGCATATACTTCCTTTTTACTATAAATGAAAACAAATTATTATCTTTGCGATAAATCGCGAAGATATTCTGCGCTCGCTGTGAAAAATATTCAAGCTAAGCTTGATATTTCTCGCTCGCTTATGAGTATCTTTGCGGTAACCCGCGAAGATATTCTGTGCTCGCTGTGAAAAATATTTAAGCAAGCTTGATATTTCTCGCTCGCTTATGAGTATCTTTGTAAGCAATATTTCCGTAACCATGACTAATAAATCCATCCAATGCGAACTATGTGCCTATTCCGTAGAGGCCTGTGTCGCCGCCAAGCGTTTGGGAGTAGACCGTGTTGAACTATGTGCATCCCCTTCGGACGGAGGCACCACTCCCTCAATGGCCACCATCGAGCGAGTGAGTGCCATCAAGGGTATTGACGTCAGCGTAATGATTCGCCCTCGTGGCGGCGACTTCCTCTATTCGGATGAGGAGTTCGATACCATGTTGGCCGATATCGCCTATGCGCGGAAATGTGGCGTTACCGGCGTGGTTTTTGGTATACTCACTGCTGACGGGCGCGTCGATACCGAGCGTACTCGTCTCTTGGTAGAAGCTGCTCAAGGCATGGAGACCACCTTTCATAGAGCCGTTGATATGACTGCCGACTACCTGCAAGCCATCGAGGATATCATCGCCACTGGCTGCACACGTATCCTTACATCGGGTGGTTACGACAAAGCAATCGATGGCCGCGATGCTATCACCCAAGCGGTAGCCATAGCCAATGGGCGTATACAGATTATGGCCGGGAGCGGAGTCTCTCCTGACAATGCCTTGCAATTGGCCGAAACGGGTGTCGACGCCCTCCACTTCAGTGCTAAAAAGATGATTCAAGGAGGTATGCAATATCGCAACCCGCGCATCTCGATGGGTGGCACTGATGCCGTGGACGAATATGCGCTGAGAACTATCAATGAAGAAGAGGTGGCAACAATCGTAAAACTCATTAAGAAGCAATTATAATCATGAAAAAGTTTTTCTATCTACTCGTAGCGGCAGGTCTTGTGGTGGCCGTAGCCATTAGGACATTTTCCACCCCTCAGGATGCGGTGCTGAACGATGCTATCAAGTCGTCGGCCCGCCCGGAAGCGCTCAAGGCCTTGTTTGCCGATACTGACAAGAAGTATCACAAAGAATTGGCATTTCTCATCACACATATGGATGCAGCCGATCGCGATACCATGTCGTTATCCTTGCTCAAGGAGAACGTGTGCTATGCGCACCAGGCACGCCACCAGTTTGCGTGGGCAAAGGCATTGCCCGAAGAGGTATACCTCATCGATGTGTTGCCCTACCATGTGGTGGATGAGGTACGTGATGCGTGGCGCAAAGAGCTATACGAACTATGCGCACCCCTGGCTGACACCTGCCAAACGATGGAGGAGGCCATACGTGCTATCAATGGTCGCATTCCCGAACTGACGGGCGTGCACTACAATACCTTGCGCGAAAAGACCAACCAAAGTCCGCGCGAATCCATGCGCCAAGGCATGGCTTCATGTACGGGCTTGTCCATCTTGTTGGTCGATGCCCTTCGCTCTGTAGGTATCCCTGCCCGTTTTGTAGGCACAGCCTCATGGCACGACAATCGCGGCAACCATAGTTGGACCGAAGTTTGGCTCGATGGACAATGGCGTGTTACCGAGTACTATTTCCCCTCGGAGTTGGATCATCTGTGGTTCATGGATGATGCCTCAAAGGCAAACCCTGCAGACCGTCGCTATGCGATCTATGCCACACGCTTCGGCAAGGCCGACGACTGGTTTCCCATGGTGTGGTGTGGCCAAGATAGTACCGATGTTGCCGACCTCCCCAAGCATATCGGTGCAGAGAATGTGACCCAACACTACATCGACCTTGCTCACAAGCAGCAGTCGCAACGCCTCGAGTCGGGCACCCACACCTATTTGCGCATTGCGGGATATGCCCAGCAAGGAGCCACCACGCAATCTTCTGATCGTGTGGCCATGGGCGTAGACATCTTCTGGGGAACAGAGCAGATGGGTGGTGGACTCACTGCTGGTCCTTTGCACGATATGAACGACCTCTTCACCTTGTTGCTACCTAAGAACAATACCTATGAGCTTCGCTACTACGATGCTAAAGGCAACCTGCAGAAGCAAACGATTGCTATAGGAGAAGAACCTGTGACGGCCAATATCTACTTGAATCAGTAAATTATAAATTCCTATACAAAGCAGAAGAGCCACGGCATGCCGTGGCTCTTCTTTATTTATGTTCTTCTCTTGTCGATTAGAAGTTGTTTGGATTTTATTTCATCATGTAACGGTCGCCTGTAGACTCTGCAATGCGACGATTGAAGTGTGCAGGGTATCCATTACGTACGGGTGATACACCTTCGCCTGTCTCAGTGCGCTTGAATACACCATTCTCCTCGGGCTTCACTACCATATCGTTGTGCTTCACGATGAGGAACTTTGCAAGGTTGCCCCATGCCGCCATAGTTGACATAGCAGTTTCGTCAGTGTACTTGGTAAGCATAGCTACTGCCTTGGGAGGATTGTCGTTGTAGAGTTCCATAGCCTTAGCTTCTACGGTAGCCTGATTCTGAGCAAAAGCCTCTTCGCAATCCTGTTGTACCTTCTTCAAGTCACCGATGAGAGCTGAGTAGCGGGGATATACCATGTTTGATACCATGTTGAACATCCAGAAGGCCGACTTCTCTGAGAAGGTTACGGCATCGGCCATCTCGCGCTTGTAGCACTCGGGTACTACGTTGGTGCAGCAGTATACGGGAGTGAACACGGCCATGTTGGCATCGTCGGTACCGAACCACAGTACACCACCGATGGCGTTGGGCAACTCGCTACGCATCTGCGATACGAAGGTGAAGGCAGTCTGCTGAGTTGAGATGGGGCGCTCGTTGAAGTAGCTCTTGTCGTCCACCTTGAAGCTTAGGGGCGAGGGGCGATAGGGCATTGACCAAGGACCAGCACCTACATCACCTGTGATATCCAACGGAGTACCCTCGTAGTGGTCGCGCATGGCGTTCTGCACGTCGCGAACAGACACCTTCTGCTTGGGCTGGATGTAGAGAGGCATCGGAGTAGCTGTAGCATCACCCATAGCCCAGGGGAGGTACTCGCTCATGTCAGCATCGGCAAACATATTGAAATAGCTCCATACGCGGGCATCGCAGTAGCGGAGACCGCCGAAGTCGGCAGGGCAGTAGGCGTCAGCGAAGTCAAACTCGCTATCCTTGCCGTCGAAGTAGCCCATCTCACGGGCAAACTTGATCACATCCTTTGAGTAGAGGCAGTTCTGCTTGTCCTTCAAGGGGAACTGGCGGATACGTGCCTGGTTGGCATGAGCGGCGATGCAATCATCGGGGATGCGGATAGCTACCCACACAGCACCCTTGCGGCCGGGACCCTTACCGATCATCTCCATGATCCATACTTCGTTGGGGTCGGCAATAGAGAAACTCTCACCACTGCTGTTGTAGCCATACTCCTCCACGAGCGAAGTCATCACGTCGATGGCCTCGCGAGCTGTCTTTGAGCGCTGCAGGGCGAGATAGATGAGGCTACCGTAGTCGATGATACCCTCGGGGTTCACCAACTCTTCGCGACCACCAAAGGTAGTCTCGGCGATAGTCACCTGATACTCATTAATGTTACCGATCACGTTGTAGGTCTGCGCAGCCTCGGGGATACGGCCTGTGTAGCGGCCCGACTCCCAGTCGAGGATCTCGCGCCATGTACCCTCCGCATGCACTGCAGCGGGGTAATGGCAAAGGTAACCATACATGCCGTACGAGTCGGCCGAATAACTCACAATAACAGAACCGTCGGCCGATGCAGCCTTACCTACGATGAGGTTCGTGCACGCCATACCGCTGGTGATGGCGGTAAGCAATGTCACTACGGTCAAAAATAACTTTTTCATTGTCTTTTATGTTTATAATGTTTATGTTTTTAAGCGGTGAGCTTCGTTTCGTTAATCGTTAATCGCTTCACGATGTAAAGGTAATAAATTCTTTGTATAGAAGCCGCCATTTGTCCCAACTTTTTGTGTTTTCCTATTGCCTCATGGCCGAATACGGCGGCCTTGACAAAACAATCTGACTAAAAGCCGAAGGGAGTTATTGGAGCATAAATCCACAGAAGGCCTTCGAAGTACGCCTGCGCCTATTCTTCGAAAGCCTTCTATGGATTTGTGTGTATTCTCGGTTTGCAAACCCTAATACTCTGAATATTGCAGCTGTCCGGGAAAGATATATACTTTTTCCTATGATTAACGTTTGTTTTCGGGAAGCTAAGGTAACCATTGTACTTTCCTGATTTAGGTTGTCAGTTTTTGTGATTATTCCTATAGCAGGTTTACACGATTTTACCTTATTCCTATACTGGGTTGACGGGTTAAAAACTTATTCCTATAATTCGTTTACAATTGATAAACTTTTGATAG
>JAFZFZ010000041.1 GCA_017557005.1 Bacteroidaceae bacterium
CGTCAGACCAGATGTTTGCCGACGGCTTCCTTCAGATTCCACCTCACGATGAACACCCTTGCCTTAGGCTATGCGATTCCCGCTATTAGGGCTCGCTCGGGACTCTCACCCGTTAGCTAATACTCATGCTGAGCGTACAAGAAAAGAGAGTGCACTCCGGCAGGAATGCACTCTCTCTTTATATGCAGGTATTTCTTATGACAGCCACACCGTGATGCCCATGTAGATGAGCATGCCTATGATGTCATTGGTAATCGAGATAAATGGACCGGTAGCAATGGCGGGGTCGATCTTCAGCTTCTCCAGCGTCATGGGCACAAAGGTGCCAAACAGCGCAGCAAACATGACCACGCAGAAGAGCGAGAGGCTCACCGAATAGGTCACGGGCGAAGCTACGCCATAGCGCCACCAGTTATACCCGAGCACGGCAAGCGAGATGATGGCTGCGTTGACAAGCGACACGAGCGACTCTTTCATAATCTGTCGGCCGGTATTGCTGATGTCGAGCGAGTTGTTGGCCAAGCCCTGCACGACGATAGCTGACGCCTGGGTACCTACGTTACCTCCCGTACCACCAATAAGGGGGATGAAGAGCGCCATGGCCGGATAGGCAGCAAATACGCTATCGAAAATGCCTAGGATAGCCGAAGTGCCGAGTCCGCCCACCATACCGATGAGCAACCAGGGTAGTCGGGCGCGGGTCTGCTTGATGATGCTATCGTCACTCTCTACGTCTTGCGAAAGACCCGAAGCCAACTGGTAGTCGCGCTCGGCCAATTCGCGCATCTCATCCATCACGTCGTCTACGGTGATTTGTCCCACCAGGCGGCCGATGCTATCGATAACCGGTACCGACACGAGGTTATACTTCTCAATAAGCTGCACCACCTCCTCTACGGGTGTATCTACATGGATAGATATCAGGTCGCGATCCATCACATGCTTCACCTTCGACACCGAAGGGTTGGTAATCATCTTCTTCAGAGGGAACACACCCTGCAGGCGATCCTCGTCATCGACAACATATACATTGTATATCTCATCTCGATCTTCGGCCTGCAAGCGCATCTCGCGCAAGCAGTCGGGCATGGACCAGTTCTCATTCACGGTAACCATCTCCGTACCCATGATACCACCGGCGGTGTCTTCATCATATTTCAAGAGGTCGACAATGTCGCCCGCCTGCTCGATGTCCTCGATGTGCGAGAGGATCTCCTCCTGCTTCTCCTCGTCCATGTCACGAATGATATCAACGGCATCGTCCGTATCCATGTAGTCGATGAACTTACGGGCAATGGTCTCCGATGGCACCTCTTCGAGGAGTTCGTTACGTGCATCCTCGTCCATCTCGATGAGCACATCGGCCGCATCTTCACCTTCGAGCAGATGATAGATGTAGCGTGCATCCTCTATCGACATGTCATCGCACATCTCGGCGATGTCGGCAGGGTGCATCTCATCAAGCCTTCGCTTCAGTTCTTCGGCCTGCTTGCTCTCAACGAGCTGTTCGATCATCTCGATATATTCTCGGGTGAGGATGATAGAATCTTTCATTACGCTCAAGTATTAGTTCTCGGCAGCATCGTCATTCTTCGCCTTGGCCACCATGTTGGTGAGCACGATGAAGTCGGCCACGGAGAGTTGTTCGGGACGTTTGTTGAATATCTCATCAGCCAAAACCGGGTGACCCGCAGGCACCAACGGTTTCACGGAGTTGCGCAACGTCTTGCGGCGTTGGTTGAAGGCGGTCTTCACCACATTCTTGAACAGTTTCTCGTCGCATCCCAGGTCAGTCACCTCGTTGCGACGCATGCTGATGACAGCACTCTTCACCTTGGGGGGCGGATTAAACACGCCCTCGCTTACCGTAAACAGATACTCCACATCGTACCATGCCTGCACCAGCACGCTCAAGATACCATAGGTCTTGCTGCCGGGAGGCGCTGCCAAGCGCTGTGCCACCTCGCGCTGTATCATACCGGTACATAGGGGTATGCGCTCCTTGTTGTCGAGCATCTTGAAGAATATCTGACTCGATATATTGTAGGGATAGTTACCTGTGAGCACAAAGGGGCTGCCTCCAAACAAGCTGTCCATGGACATCTTGAGGAAGTCGTCCTCAATAATGTGTCCATCGAGCTGCGGGAAGTTTTCCTTCAAGTAGGCCACCGACTCGTAGTCAATCTCCACTACATCTACCGTGCGCTCCTTGGTGATAAGGTATTGGGTGAGCACACCCATGCCGGGGCCCACCTCAAGAATGGGCAATGAGGGACACTTGTCTACCGTGTCAGCAATAGCCTTCGCGATGGACAGATCCTTCAAAAAGTGCTGTCCCAGAAACTTTTTTGGCTTTACCTGTTTCATTCCGTTACAAGAATCTGTGGTTATTAATCTGCAAATTTAATGGATTTTTTCGGTTAATCGAAAGCTACACGCATTTATTTGTATCGCAAAGTGGCAGAAAATAGAGCGAAGCATCATGTGCCGCGATGGATACGGAGTTGGAACAGGAGCAGGAAAACTAAATAATCTGAAATTTCCGCGAAAGTGCCTTGTTTTTCAAAATATCATTCCTATCTTTGTGCACTACTTTCAGACCGAAACGAAACGAGTGAAGTGAAAAAGATTTTATCGAACATACTCAAGGTGGTGCTGCCGCTACTCATCGCTGGGGGAATATTATATTATATGTATCGCGACTTCGACTTTGCCGAAGCGGGACGCATCTTCCGTACAGAGATGAACGTGTGGTGGCTATTGGCTACATTGATACCCATTGCACTGAGCCATGTGATACGTGGACTGCGCTGGCTCATCACCTTGGAGCCGCTGGGTTATCGTCCCAAGGTGGCCGACAGCATCGATTCCATCTTCATTGCCTATGCGTCAAACGTGCTTATACCTCGTGTGGGCGAGATGTCGCGCTGTGCAGTACTATCGAAATACGACGATGTACCTTTCAGCAAATCGTTGGGCACGCTCGTAGCCGAACGATTGATAGACATGCTCCTGGTGCTGATATTTGTGTGCACGGTGTTGCTGACGCAGATGGGTGTGTTCGTATCGCTGTTTGCCGAGACAGGTACCAACGAGAAGGCCCTCGTAGGCATGTTCACCGACCCAAAGAACTATATTCTAATTATAGGTATAGCCGTTGCCATTGCCGTGTTGTGGCTGGTATTGCGCCGCACGGCCTTCTACGGCAAGTTAATAAAGCAGTTGCGCAACTTTGTGGATGGACTACTCTCACTCCGCACCATGCGCCGCAAGGGATTGTTTGCCTTCTATACCGTAGGCATATGGGCATGCTACTTCCTCGAGTTTTACATCGCCTTCTACTGCTTCCCCTTCACTGCGGGGTTGGGCATAGTGAAAGCGTTGAC
The DNA here is from genome assembly GCA_017557005.1 of Bacteroidaceae bacterium. Lineage (GTDB taxonomy): Bacteria > Bacteroidota > Bacteroidia > Bacteroidales > Bacteroidaceae > UBA1189. Next base: position 3,387 of record JAFZFZ010000041.1, read on the forward strand.
CATCTTCGCAGCCATCAGCCTGGCCATCATCATCCCTACCCCCAACGGTGCTGGCCCTTGGCACTTTGTAGTGATCTCGATGATGACACTCTATGGGGTATCGCAAACAGGCGCCTCATCGTTTGCACTCATCGTGCACTCATTCCAGACACTGGCCGTCATATTGCTCGGTGCCTACGGATGGGTAGCCCTGCAGATGCGCCACCGAAAGAAATTGAAAAGTTAAAACCATATAATTAAAAAAGATGTAGGATTTAGAACTCCTAACTCCTAATTCCTAACTCCTAATAAAAAACACTATGAGTACAATTGCAGAATTAGCTCCCCAGAGCGTGTGGAAACATTTTTATGCGTTGACACAGGTACCTCGCCCTTCAGGCTACCTCGAACCAGTACAGAATTTCTTGCTCGACTTTGGCAAGAAGATTGGCGTAGAGACCTTCATGGACGAAGCCGGCAACATCATCATGCGCAAGCCCGCCACTCCCGGTCTTGAAGACCGTAAGGGTATCGTATTGCAAGCACACATGGACATGGTGCCACAGAAGACTGCTGAGAGCACACATGACTTTGAGAAAGACCCCATCGACTGCTACGTAGATGGCGATTGGGTGCGCACACGCGGCACCACATTGGGCGCCGACAACGGATTGGGCGTAGCTGCCATCATGGCCATCATGGAGGACGACACACTGGAGCATGGTCCCATCGAAGGCCTCATCACTGCCGACGAGGAGACAGGCATGTTCGGCGCCTTTGGCTTGAAGCCCGGAACCGTGAATGGAAAGGTGTTGCTCAACCTCGACTCTGAGGCCGAAGGCGAACTCTACATCGGTTGCGCTGGAGGTATTGACGTAACAGCAACACTGCAATATATGGAAATAGAGCCCGAAGAGGATTACGTGGCTCTGCGCGTTGACCTCAAGGGATTGCGCGGTGGTCACTCTGGCCTCGAGATTTGCGAGGGACGTGGCAATGCCAACAAGCTCATGGGACGCTTCGTACGTGAGGCCGTGCTCGAGTGCGACGCTCAGCTCGCCCAATGGCATGGTGGTAACATGCGCAATGCCATCCCCCGCGACGCCTATGTAGTGCTCACCGTACCCGCTGATGCTGTTGCCGAGGTAGAGGACCTTGCAGCACGCTGCCAGGAGCTCTTCAATGAGGAATTTGCTACCATCGAGAGCGACATCACCCTCACTGTAACTCACGTTGAGATGCCCGAGAGCGAGACTCCCGAGGAAATCCGCGACAACCTCATCGATGCCATCCTCGCTTGTCAGAACGGTGTGATGCGCTATATCCCCACCATCCCCGACACCGTAGAGACCTCAAGCAACCTCTCTATTGTCGAGATTGGCGAAGGCAAGGCACAGTTCAGTCTGCTCGTGCGTAGCTCATCAGAGAGCATGAAGATGTACCAAGCCATTTCACTCGAGAGCTGCTTCTCAATGGCAGGTATGCGCGTAGAATTTAGCGGTAGCTATAGCGGCTGGCAGCCCAATGTAAACTCACAAGTACTCGCTGCCATGAAGGAGACCTACAAGGAGCTCTTCGGCAAGGAGCCCGAGGTGAAGGTAATCCACGCAGGCCTTGAGTGCGGTATCATCGGTGCTGTAAACGAGGGCATGGATATGATTTCGTTCGGCCCCACCCTCATGTCGCCCCACTCACCCGACGAGCGCGTACTCATCCCCACCGTGCAGAAATTCTACGACCTCATCCGCTACGTTATCAAGAAGGGCGTACAGTAATCTAACACGAATGACAAACCTATAAAAAGTTCCCCCAAGTCCGATTGGAGTTGGGGGAACTCTCATTAATACACCTTAGGCGCCAACGACTGCCATACAAATGTAGCAAACTCCAACAAATTCGGATATAGCTATCACGCTATGATATTTTTGTGGCAACGAACCGAATTTTATGTCCGTTTTCCGTGCATATATTAAAAGAATGTCTTAAATTTGCAGAGAAATAATAAAAAGGCGAACTATGAACTCACGCTACTATCGACTGCTCTACATCGCGCTGGCTCTACTCATGGTGGCTTGCAGCACCGCTGAGCGTTGCAATTGCGGATGAGAGTTTGCCAGACACAAAAGACGAACGAGATTTTTATTTTATTTATAAACGTTTATTAATTAAAAATTAAAGTAAAATGATTAAACTTGGTATTAACGGTTTCGGTCGTATCGGCCGTATGGTATTCCGCGCTGCTGTTGAGAACTTCTCAAACGACATTCAGGTAGTAGGTATCAATGACCTTCTCGAGCCTGAGTATCTCGCTTACATGCTTAAGTATGACTCAGTTCACGGTCAGTTCAAGGGCGAAGTAGCTGTTGAGGATGGTGCACTCGTAGTAAACGGTAACAAGATCCGCCTCACTGCAGAGATGGATCCCGCTAACTTGAAGTGGGACGAGGTAGGTGCTGAGGTAGTAGTTGAGTCTACAGGTCTCTTCCTCGAGGACGAGAAGGCTCGCAAGCACATCACCGCTGGTGCAAAGAAGGTTATCATGTCAGCTCCTTCTAAGGACGCTACTCCTATGTTCGTTTACGGTGTTAACCACGAGACATACGCTGGTCAGGACATCATCTCTAACGCATCTTGC
>JAFZFZ010000042.1 GCA_017557005.1 Bacteroidaceae bacterium
GAGCTTGCTCGCGTAGGTCAGAAGACTGAGCATAACTACACTGGCTGTAACTGCGGTATCATGGACCAGTTTGCTTCTGTATTCGGTAAGGCAGGTTGCCTCATGCGCCTCGACTGCCGTTCTATGGAGTTCGAATACTTCCCCTTCGAGCCCAAGGGCTATCGTCTCGTATTGGTAAACACCAACGTGAAGCACAAACTCGGTGACGAGTACAACCAGCGTCGTCGCTCTTGCGAGCACGTTGTAGAGGTATTGAAGCCCAACTATCCCGGCATCGAGACTCTCCGCGACGTTACATGGGAGATGCTCGAAGAGGCTAAGGCTCTCGTTCCTGAGGTAGACTACCGTCGTGCTAAGTACGTTCTCGGTGAGAAGGACCGCGTACTCGCAGTATGTGATGCACTCGAGAAGGGCGACTACGAGACCGTAGGTGCTAAGATGTACGAGACACACTGGGGTATGAGCAAGGACTACGAAGTAAGCTGCGTAGAGCTCGACTTCCTCGCTGAGGTAGCTAAGGAGTGCGGCGTTACAGGTTGTCGCGTAATGGGTGGCGGCTTCGGCGGTTGCACCATCAACCTCGTTAAGGATGAGTTGTACAGCGCATTCGTTGAGACTGCTAAGGAGAAGTTCACCGCTGAGTTCGGTCACGCTCCCCTCGTATACGATGTAGTTATCGGCGACGGTTCACGTAAGCTCGACTAATTTTGGTTATAGGGCTGTGAGCTATGAGCCCTGATACTAAACACTAAGAAAGCGGATGCGCAATGCGCATCCGCTTTTCTTTTGCATATATTATATAGGAGATGAGGAGATAAAGGGAGATAAAGGGAGATAAAGGCCATTAGTATTGAACGCACGAAAGGACTATTGCCTTTGGTCCCTACGGCGGCGACCTAAAGGTTGGCATTTAACTCCAGAAAATTGAGTCTACGAAACTTAAGTTACTTATATATAAGGAATATGCAAGGTATCTTGTCGATAGGGGGGCGCTGGCCCTTCCACTCGGCAATGGTGCGGGTCACAGCATATTCGCCCTCACAAGTGAGGTTGGCAGCAATGCAGAGGCGGGTCTGCGGACGGCACGAGCGGAGAATATCTTCAAACATCTTCAGATTGCGGTAGGGAGTCTCAATGAAGAGCTGGGTCTGATGCTCGGCATAGGCACGCGACTCGAGGTGCTTGAGGGTCTTGGCACGCTCGCCTGCATCGATAGGCAGATAGCCATGGAAGGCAAAGCTCTGTCCATTGAACCCCGATGCCATGACGCTGAGGATAATGCTCGAGGGACCTACCAAGGGCACCACCTTCAACTTCTTGCGCTGCGCAATGGCTACCACATCGGCACCGGGATCGGCCACAGCAGGACATCCAGCCTCGGAGATCACACCCATGGGCTCGCCTGCCTGAAGAGGCTTCAGATAAGAGGCTATGGCCTCGGGCGAGGTATGCTTGTTGAGTTCATAAAAGGTGAGTTCGTCGATATTGATGTCGCGGTCGACCTTCTTGAGGAAGCGACGAGCCGAACGGATATCCTCTACGATGAAATGGCGCAATGCCACTACGATATCGTGATTATAGGAAGGCAGCACCTTCTCAATGGGTGTATCGCCCAATGTGCAAGGGATAAGGTATAATGCGGGATCAATCATATGTAGGATAAAAATGACAAAGATAGTGTCGTCTACCTCTGTATGCGAATACAAAGGTATAAAGTTTCGTCGGCATTGTCAAATCATTATTTCACTTTTCGCAGAATAGGAATAAAATCGTACCTTTGCACGCTGTAAAGAAAGGACTATGAACAAACGACTCGCCATCTTCGATCTCGACGGCACGCTGCTCGACACCGTAGCCGACCTTGCCAATGCCACCAATCAAGCCTTGGCACAATGCGGATACCCTACCCACCCCACCGATGCCTACTATCAGTTTGTGGGCAATGGCATCAACAAGCTCTTCTATCGTGCTCTGCCCGAAGAGGCACGCACCGAGGAGAACGTGCTGCGCATACGCTCGCTGTTTGTACCCTACTACAATGAGCACAATGCCGACGACAGTCGCCCCTACCCCGGCGTGAGCGAGCTGCTGCGCGAGTTGCAAGCACAGGGCATACAGGTAGCTGTGGCATCGAACAAATACCAGCAGGCGACAGTCAAACTCGTGGGACACTTCTTCCCCGACATACGCTTTGCTGCCGTATATGGCCAGCGCGAGGGTGTAGCCATCAAGCCCGACCCTACGATTGTAGCCGACATACTGAACGATACGGGCATCTCACGCGCGGATACTATATATATTGGCGACTCGGGAGTAGACATGCAGACAGCCCGCAATGCCGAGGTCGAGAGCATCGGCGTCAGCTGGGGATTCCGCAGCGTAGAGGAGCTGATTGACAACGGCGCTGAGCATATTGTGCATCGTGCCGAGGAAATAGCTGCTCTTATCTTGTAAAAATCCACCCCAAAGCTGAAAAACCCACCTTTTGCGCTTTCCCCTTCCACAAAAAGAGGATACCTTTGCGCCACAGGAACAAGTAGGTTTGTTTTACGTTAATATACAAAAATAAGGTAAAGAAAACGGATTTCAACACACATGGAATGGTTGGTCAATCTATTTACAGGTAGTGGTGTAGCCCACTCCGTATTCATCTTGGCACTTGTCATCGCAGGAGGCCTTTGTCTCAACAAGATCAAGTTTGGCAGCGTGTCGCTGGGTGTCACCTGGATACTCTTCGTAGGTATCGTGGCCGGACACTTTGGCTTCTTGCTCGATAGCACCACGGCCCAGTTCGTCAAGGAGTTTGGCCTTATCCTCTTCATCTACTCCATCGGTCAGGAGGTGGGACCCGGTTTCTTTGCTTCATTCCGCAAGGGAGGCATCACACTCAACATGCTTGCCATAGGATCCATACTACTTGCCTGCTTGACGGCATATGTGATACACCTCATCACGGGCACCACGTTGGTAGACATGATAGGTGTGCTCAGTGGCGCCGTCACCAACACGCCCGGTATGGGTGCTGCGCAGCAGACCTTCTATGACATGACGGGGCAGACCAACACCTCCATTGCTCAGGGCTATGCCGTGACCTATCCTCTTGGTGTTGTAGGCGTTATCCTCACCATCATCCTACTGAGACGACTCTTCCGCGTCAACTTCGAGAACGAGCGCCGCATCATGCTGGAGCGCAACAAGGAGAATGCCGAATCGCTCGATGCCGTAACCCTCGAGGTACACAACGACTCGGTATGCGGACACACCATCCGCGAGATACAAGAGCTCTTTGGCCGCAAGTGCGTCATCACTCGCGTACTGCACGAGCGAACACATGATATCGAGTTGGCCGAGTCGAACACCACGCTGGGCAAGGGCGACAAGCTCTTCCTCGTAGCCACTCCCCTCGAAGTGGAGGCCCTCACACTGCTCATCGGTCCGCGCATCAACATGAACATGGCCGAGTGGGATGCCATCGAGGCCAACAACCTTATATCAGAGCGCTTCATCATCACCAACCCCCACATCAATGGCAAGCGCCTGGGCGACCTCAAGCTGCGCCAAACCTTCAATGTCACCATCTCACGCATCATCCGTGCCGGTGTAGACCTCATGGCCGACCCTCACCTGCTGCTCCAGTTGGGCGACCGCGTAGTGGTGGTGGGCAAACCCGAGAGCATTGAGAAGATTGGTAAGCTCATGGGCAACTCGGTAAAACGACTCGAAGAGCCCAACCTCGCAGCCATCTTCCTCGGCATCGCCTTGGGTGTGGTATTAGGCTCTATCCCCATCTTCATCCCCAACGTGCCCATCCCCGTGAAGCTCGGATTGGCAGGTGGTCCGCTCATCGTATCCATCCTGATCAGCAAGTTTGGTCCGCAGCTCAAGCTCGTCACCTACACCACCTCATCGGCCAATAAGATGATGCGCCAGATAGGTATCACCCTCTTCCTTGCCGTAGTGGGCATAGGTGCTGGCAACGGATTTATCGACACCATCATCAATGGAGGCTACTGGTGGGTACTCTACGGATTCCTTATCACCGTGATTCCCTGCATCATCATCGGATTCATTGCCCGCAAGGTATGCAAGCTCAGCTACTTCACCATCACCGGACTCATCTCGGGCACCATGACCAACCCTCCCGCCCTGGCCTACAGCAACGAGATTTGCGGCAACAACCAAGCCTCGGTAGCCTACTCTACGGTGTACCCGCTTACCATGTTCTTGCGCGTGGTCACCATACAGATACTCATGCTCATAGCATTGTAGCATACAGTTACCACTGACCTACAAGAGCAGAAGCATACGACATCCCGACGCACGCTTCTGCTCTTCTCTTTTTGTAGGCTTGAGCAGCAATTTTGCAGGCTTGACAATCGGCCGACAAGCCTAACGAAAAAATCTACCCCTCCAGCGTGCAAGTTAACGGACTTTAGCTTCGCATAATCAAAATTTTACACTAATTTTGCTACGCAAAACAAGAATAACACAAAAGATATGATAAAGAAAGTATTTATGACCCTCGCAGCAGGGTTTCTGGTAACACTCGGCGCACATGCCGTAGAGCAGCTCGACATCCGCAAGATCACCAACGGCACCTACAGTGCACAGGGTGTAGGCGGCATGCGCTCAATGAACGATGGTGAACATTATATGATGATTGGTGGCGGTGGCAAGCACCTCGTGCGCTACGCCTTCAAGACAGGCGAGGTGGTAGACACCTTGTTCTCAGTAGACAATGCTCGTGGCTGCGACTTCAAGCGCTTCGACGGCTACATCATGTCGCCCGCCGAGGACCGCATCTTGATCCAAACCAATACGAAGGCTATCTACCGCCGCTCGTTCACAGCCGACTACTACATCTACGACGTGAAGAACAAGAAGATGGTACCCCTCTCTGCCGGAGGTCCTCAGCAGGTGCCCTCATTCTCACCCGATGGTAAGATGATCGCCTTCGTGCGCGACAACAACATCTTCCTGGTGAAGCTTTTGTTCAACAACAGCGAGTCGCAAGTGACCACCGATGGTAAGTTCAACGAGGTGCTCAACGGTATCCCCGACTGGGTATATGAGGAGGAGTTCACCATGAACAAGTGCTATGAGTTCAGCGCCGACAGCAAGATGATTGCCTACGTCAAGAGCGTAGAGAGCCACGTGCCCTCATTCTCTTTTGCAATGTATCGCGGCATGGCTCCCAGCTTCGAAGAGAATGCCCTCTACCCCGGTGCCTATACCTATAAGTACCCGCTGCCTGGTGTAGACAACTCAAAGGTGAGCGTACACACCTACGATATCAAGTCAATGGTGACACGCAAGGTAGACCTTCAGATCGACGAGGAGGACTACATCCCCCGCATCCACTTCACCTCTGACCCCGAGAAGTTGGCCATCGTCACTCTGAACCGCCATCAGAACCGTATGGACATGTACATGGCCAATCCCCGCTCTACCGTATGCAAACTCGTGTTGCGCGAAGAGTCAGAGCAGTACATCAACGAGCCCACCTATCAGGACATCCGCTTCTACCCCAACAACTTCATCCTGCAGAGCCAGCGCGACAACTACAACCACCTGTACCTCTACAATCTCAACGGACAGTTGGTAAAGCAGCTCACCAAGGGCGAATACGAGGTGACCAACTTCTACGGATGGGATGAGAAGACCGGCGACCTCTACTACCAGAGCAACGAGACCAGCCCCTTGCGCCGCGCCGTATACCGCCAGGACAAGAAGGGCAAGAAGACCCGCCTCACACCCGAGACCGGTACCAGCGATGCCGTATTCAGCAAGAACCTGCAGAACTTCGTGCATACCCACTCAGACATCCACACCCCCGCCGTAATCACCATCGAGAACGTGAAGGGTAAGGTGCTCAAGACCCTCGTAGACAACAAGGCATTGGCCGAGAAGCTCAACCAGCCCGGCATGCCCACAAAGGAATTCTTCCAGTTTACCACCTCAAACGGCGACGTGCTGAACGGCTGGATGGTGAAGCCCGCCACACTCGAAGGCCAATACCCCGTCATCATGTATCAGTACAGCGGTCCTGGCTCACAGGAGGTACTCGACAGTTGGCGTGCAGGCTTCTACGGCGGCACCCTGTGGGAGAGCTTCCTTGCACAGCAGGGCTACGTAGTAGTGTGCGTCGATGGTCGTGGCACAGGCGGCCGTGGTGCCGAGTTTAAGAACTGCACCTACTTGGAGTTGGGCTTGCGCGAAGCCGACGACCAGGTAGAGACAGCCAAGTACCTCGCTACCCTCCCCTATGTTGACAAGAACCGCATCGGCATCTGGGGTTGGAGCTTCGGTGGCTACAACACACTCATGTCAATGTCAACAGGCGAAGCCGTATTCAAGGCAGGTATCGCCGTAGCACCTCCCACCTACTGGAAGTTCTACGACTCAGTATACACCGAGCGTTTCATGCGTACCCCGCAGGAGAATGGCGAGAACTACGAGAAGACCTCGGCCATCAACCGCGCCCCTAACCTCAACGGTAGCCTGCTGCTCATGCACGGTATGGCCGACGACAATGTACACGTTCGCAACAGCATCGAGTACTCAGAGGCACTGGTACAGGCCGACAAGCAGTTCGACATGTTCTACTACACCAACCGCAACCACAGCATCTTCGGCGGCAACACCCGTTACCACATCTTCACCAAGATGCTCAACTTCTGGAATGACAAACTGAAATAATCACCATACAAGGTAAGAATAAGCTATGAGAAAAAAACACGATATCATACGCCGCACCCTTGGCATTGTAGCCATGGGCATCTTGGGCGCATGTGCCGACCCCATTGACGATGGAGCACGCTACACCTTTACCGGCGACACCGTTGCCAGCTACTTGGAGAAGCACGAAGACACCTTCAGCAGCTTCATCGAGGTGGCCAAGCGTGGTGGCCGCTTCTCCGTGTTGGCAGCCTATGGTCAATACACCTGTTTTGCGCCCACCAACGATGCGTTCGAGCGCTTCCTCTTCGTTGAGGACTCGCTCTACCGCGCCACAGGCAAGTTTAGAGGTATCGACTCGCCCCACCTGGCCGACCTCTCCGACTCGATGTGTATCGTGTTGTCGCAAACCCATATCCTGCCCGACGCATACCTCACTACAGATATGTACGAAGGTGTGATACCCACCCTCAACTTCAACGACCGCTACTTGGTAGTAAGCTTCGGTGTGGACGAAAACAACTACAGCACCATCAGCATCAACAACTCCATCATCTCATCATCAGACAATGAGGTAGAGAATGGTGTGGTACATATAGTAAACAGCGTGGTAAACCCCTCATCCAACATGCTTCCCCAGCAGATTGAGAACCACCCCTACCTCAGCATCTTCTACTCGGCCCTGAAGGAGACCGGCCTGGAGGACTCGCTGCAGCTGTACAAAGACTATAGCTACACCGATGGCGACAAGCTGATACAGCGCTACGACGGTAGCGGCTACTGCAACTACCCTGCCAACCGCTACTACAAGTACACCGCATTCGTAGAGACCGACGACACCTACCGCGAGTATGGCATCGAGAACCTCGACGACCTCAAAGCCTATGCCGAGAAGTGGTATGGCACCGAGGATCAGGACAACCCCAAGAGCCGCCACAACGCACTCAACAAGTTCGTCTCATACCACCTGCTCGATCGCGAGGTAGCCTACAACCGCCTGGTGTGCTACAACATCAAGAACGACTACTACAACTCTGAGGTAAACTTCAAGAAGAATGCCGACCGCTACGAGTACTACGAGAGCATGCTCCAATACTCGCTCTTCAAGACCATCAAGAAGCTTAGCAGCGAGGAGCATAGCCCCTACCTGTACCTCAACTTCAGCGACCGCGACATGGTCAACCCCGAGATGAGCAATCACCTCAATATCAAGATCCTGTCAACCAGCGAGGTCAAGGACCTGGGCGAGATCTATGCCGAGTTCACCCCCAACGCTCTCAACGGCACCATCCACATCATCGACAAGATCATGATCTATAACGAAGACGAGATGGCGGGTAATGTCATGAACGAGCGCTTGCGTTTCGACGTGTCATCACTCATGTCAGAGCTCACCAACAACGGCATCCGTCTCTGTCCGCGCGGTGCAGCCGGCAACACGGGTGGTAGCGAGTTTTTCATCCCCACCAACTACTGCAAGTACTACAAGTCATACAACGAAGAGAGCCGCCTCTACTACCTCACCGCCAACACCGGCTGGTGCGACTACCAGGGCGACGAGTTCATCGCCATCGGCTCATATGACTTTGCCTACCGTATCCCCCCTGTACCAGAAGGAACATACGAAATCCGTCTGGCCTACACAGGATGGCCTACGAGAGGTATCGCGCAGTTCTACTTTGATGGAGAGGTGACTGGCATCCCCGTTGACTTGCGCTACAAAGGCAACGACACCGGTTCGCCCGTAGGCTGGGTCAAAGACTCGAAGACCGACGACAATGGTAAGGCCAACGACAAAGCCATGCGCAACCGTGGCTACATGAAGGGCCCGAGCATCTACACCTACGGAGGTAACCTCGCTGCACGCGACTACGAGGGAGCGCTCCGTAAGATCATCACCACCAAGTATCTCACCAAGGGCGATCACTGGATACGTATCAAGAACGTGATGGAAGATGACAACGGCTACTACCAGTTCATGCACGACTACATCGAGATCGTACCCATGACAGTCATCCGCAACGAAGAGGGAGAAGACAGACTCTGATCTCCCCATACCATAAAGAAGAAGGCCGCCACCTAAGTGACGGCCTTCTCTATGCTTATTAGGCTATACTTACTTGTAGACCTATAACTTATCGAAAGTCTTGCAACCCTTCAGATGATAGCGCCAAAGGATTGAGAATCGTGTGCGCTCGGGCACCTCCATGCTCACAGCCTTCGCCATATTCTCCTGACGCGAAGCGGCAAACTCCGCCTTCAGCCTGCGATACTCCTTGCGGGCACGTAGCACCGCCTTGGCACTACCCCACTCGCCTTTGAGAGCAAACATCGCTGCAGCCACATAGTCGAGCAAGCCACGCATCAGCATCACACCACGAAGCTCCTCAGCAGGCAGGTTCTTATACAGCATCAGCAAGTTGTTGCGGAAGTTGAGGAATGTCTTGCGAGGATTACCCGCATTCAGCGTAGCACCACCCACATGGTACACCACACTACCTGCCACGCTGCGCACCTCGTAGCCACGGCAACGCATGCGCCAGCACAGATCAATCTCCTCCATATGAGCAAAGAATCGGCCATCGAGTCCGCCCACCTCTTTATATATAGGAAGGCGCACCATGAGACAGGCGCCCGTAGCCCACAGCAGAGGCACATCAGCATCGTACTGATGATGATCCTTCTCTACGGTGTCGAAGATACGTCCGCGACAATAGGGGTAACCATAGCGATCGATATATCCTCCCATAGCACCCGCATATTCAAACGAGTCCTTCTCGTGATAAGCCATCAGCTTGGGTTGGCAAGCCGCCACCTGAGGATGCGCAGCCATATACTCCACCAAGGGGAGCAGCCACCCATCGGTGACCTCCACATCGGAGTTGAGCAACACCGCATAGTCGGCATCAATCTGATCAAAAGCCATGTTATAGCCATCAGCAAAACCCCAGTTCTTGTCAAACACGATGGTGCGCACCGTAGGGAAGGCATCGGCCAGCAAAGCCAGCGAACCATCCGTAGAGCCATTGTCGGCCACATATACCACCGCCTCACCCATCGCCTCGGGCAACACCGAATGAGCTACCACCGAGGGCAAGAAATCGCGAAGCATCTGTTCGCCGTTCCAGTTGAGTATGACTACCGCTACTTTCACAAATTGCAACACTTGAATATTCTACTTATATCATCTGACACGACGCCACTACACGAAGCTCAAGATCTCTGCCACCAGCGCCGTACGATCCTCATTGAAGTCGCCCAGCTTCACACGCACCAACGCATTGTCGCGTGCTGCAGGGTCGCTCACCTCCACACGGATGTAGTTGTCAGTGAATCCATGATAGGGATGTCCCGCCTTGGGGCGCTCAAGCAGCACGATTGCCTCAGCACCGATATGGCGAGCATAGAAAGCCTGCTGCTTATCGTCAGAGAGCGTCAAGAGGCGCTCGCTACGGCGATGCTTCTCCTGCGGTGTCACCTTATACTCAATCTTCAGCGCCTGCGTACCCGGACGCTCCGAGTAGCTGAATACATGCAGCGCCGTGATGTCCAGCGACTCGATGAAGCGGTAAGCCTCCTCAAAGTAAGGCTCCTCCTCACCACGCGTACCCACAATCACATCCACACCAATGAAGGCATCGGGCATGAGCTCACGTATCTTGCCAATCTTTGCGGCAAACAGCGCTGTATCGTAGCGTCGGCGCATCAGCTTGAGCACCGCATCGCTACCCGCTTGCAAGGGGATGTGGAAGTGCGGCATAAAGGCTCTCGAAGTAGCTACAAACTCTATCACCTCATCGGTGAGCAGGTTGGGCTCAATCGAAGAGATGCGGTAGCGCTCAATGCCCTCCACCTTATCCAGTTCGCGTATGAGGTCAATGAAGGTCTCTCCCGTCGACTTACCAAAGTCGCCGATGTTCACACCCGTGATCACGATCTCCTTGGCCCCTTCGGCAGCTGCTTGGCGCGCTTGGCCTACGAGCGACTCTATCGAGCCATTGCGGCTACGACCACGAGCATAGGGAATGGTACAATACGAACAGAAGTAGTCGCATCCGTCCTGCACCTTAAGGAAGAATCGCGTGCGGTCGCCCTGCGAGCACGAAGGCACGAAGGTGCGTATATCTTTGGTAGGAATGGTGAGCATCTCGCCCTGCTCGCGCTTCTCCAGCGAGTGAAGGTGCTGTAGCAGTTCGCCCTTCTTGTCCATGCCCAATACCAGATCCACACCCGGTATAGCAGCCACCTGCTCCGGCTTGAGCTGAGCGTAGCAACCCGTCACCACCACGAAGGCATGCGGGTGCTGCTTCACCAGTTTATGTATAGCTTGACGGCACTTTTTATCGGCCTGTTCAGTCACCGAGCAGGTGTTTACCACGCATAAATCAGCCTGTTCGCCTCTACGCGCAGTACGAAATCCCGCCTCCTGCAGTGTACGCCCGATGGTCGAAGTCTCAGAGAAGTTGAGTTTGCACCCCAGCGTGTAATACACCGCTTTCTTATCTTTGAACAATGAGTTATCTATCATAGCATACAAAAGTACACATTTTTCTGCGAATATGCCGCATGTGCGAGGGATTTTTTGAAAGCGAGGAAATGCCTGCCACATGGAAAAAGTCGCTTTGCAACGGGGAAAACAGTACAGCTGCAGGAAAGCTGAGGCAAATTAAAAATTAAAAGATAAAAATTAAACCATACCCGGACGGCAACAACTCCTAACTCCTAACCCCTCACTCCTAATTATCAACTCCTAACAGGCTACAGCCTATAGACCGTCGACTATTGACAAGATTAAAGCAAAGTATATATAAAGAAAAGGAGATAATATAGCAGTTGTCCAAGCCTCTGGATTGTCCCCTTAAATTAGCTAAGCTTTGTACACATTTATTGGGGTCTTAAATCTTCAAAAGATCTTTATGTATATTGTAGATTATCATGTATTTATGTCTCACGCAGATCTCACGAATCTCACAGAGAACGCATC
>JAFZFZ010000043.1 GCA_017557005.1 Bacteroidaceae bacterium
ACTGGCCTCGCGCACCGCCACATCTATATCAATATACAAGAAGGGGATGACGGCCGAAAGGGCAAGTATGAAGAGTAGCAACCGACGATTGAATCGGTGCCATGTATCGCGACTGCACAGCAACTTATAGAATAGGTAGAAAGCGGCCAAGCTGAACGATACCTTTATTATATATAGGAGAAAAGTATACATTATGCTGATTTAACTGAGGGCCTCCCCTAACCCCTCCAAGGAGGGGGACTACGTCATCGCGGGACAGGCCGGTATTTACGTTTCTTTTTATTATTAAATAGTTTTTAGCATTTGCTAACGATGCCCGAGTCACCCCTCCTTGGAGGGGCAGAGGGAGGCTACCTCTCCTTAAGCAAAGCAATGAGTTCCTCAATCTCCTTTGCCGAGAGATTTTCCTCCTTTACGAAGAAATTTACAAGGCTTGCCGCCGAGCCGCTAAAAAGGTTTTCTTTTACACTGCGCATATAGTTGCGGGTATACTCGCCACGCTGCACAAGGGGAGAAAAGAGATGCTGCTTGCCCACAGGCTCGCTCGTCACATACTGCTTCTCCTTCAAGATGCGCAAGAAGGTCAGTACGGTATTATATGCAGGCTTGGGCTCGGGAAACTTTTCCAGCACCTCGCTCACGGTACCCTTGCGGATATCCCAAAGGATGTTCATTACCTGCAGTTCGGCACGTGTCAATTCGTTGCTTCTTTTCATTTCTCTTAAAGTTTTAGTTGATTTATGCCACAAAGGAAAACTTTTTCATTTATCCATCCAACTAAAAGTTTAAGAATTTGCATTGAATACCCCATTTTTAACATTTATTAATAGTTGCAAGCGCATATCTGCATGTTTATTCTATGCCATAAATAAGAATAAGGGCCGCTTCCGTGGTGTGGAAACAGCCCCTATCACTTGGGGTTAGGAAGGAAATCCCTAATTCCTAATTCCTAATTCCTAATTTACTTCACTCCTACCATTGATACTTCAATAGCGTTGCCCTGCTTGAGGAGGCTCTTCATGAAGTTCTTCAAGTCCTCAGTAGTGATGCTATTGAGTGTCTTCTCATAGTCGGTATAGCCATCGTAGCCGAGCACCACCTCATTGTGCAACATGTTTGCCCAGTATGAGTTCTCCTTCTGGTTCTCAGCATACTTCTTCAGCATATACTCGCGCACCTTGTCGAGATCCTTCTGACGGGGACCCTCCTCAGCATACTTGTTCAAGAGGTCAACAGCAATACCGGTAAGCTTCTCGCGCAACTCGGGAGCTGTCTGGAACATTACCAACAGGCGGAATGTCTCCTTCGGAACACGTGTGATGCTACCGCTGGTGCCTACGCCGTAGGTGCCACCCTCCTTCTCACGAATCTCTTCAGTGTAGATGATGTCGAGGATCTGATCGGTAACGCTCATCATGAGAACATTCTTGAGGTTGTGCTTCATCTTACCGCTATATACGAGGTATACGGTAGCTGAGGGAGTTGCCATCTGCTTCTCGAAGATGTTCTTGATCTCACCCTTCTGGATGTCGACCTTAGCATCTACGATCTTCTCCTTCTTACCACCTGCGGGCAGACCACCGATGTACTTCTCGATGAGAGGAATAGCCACAGCCTCATCGATGGCACCCGTGAAGATGAATGAGAAGTCGGCCGCATTAGCGAAGCGCTCCTTATAGATCTCGAGGATGCGTGCATCGTCAGTCTTCTCTACATCAGCAGCCTTCATGCTGATAGCACGGGGGTGATTGTTGTAGAGCACCTTAGTGATGGTATCACCCAAAGCGGTTTGGGGATCAAGTTCCTGGTTCTCGAGCATAGCCTTCATCTTGCTCTTGTATGAAGCGAAGGCCTCATCGTCGAGGCGAGGAGCAGTAAACTGCAAGTAGGTGAGCTGCATGAGAGTCTCAAAGTCCTTCGGAGTACTGCTACCATTCATACCCTCCATGTTCAGATTGATGTAGGGAGCCACACGAGCTTTCTTACCAGCAAGCACCTTCTGCAGGTCAGTAGTGCTGAAGTTGCCGATACCGTTGTTTTCAATTACATCCACCACCTGGCCGAGGTTGATAGCTTCGCTTGCATCGTAGAGTGCAGTACCACCCTTACTTACTACGCTCATCATGATCTGGTCGGCCTTGAAGTCGGTACTCTTGAGGTATACGGTAGCACCGTTTGAGAGAGTCAGCTGCTTGTAACCGTGCTTAGCCTCCTTCACCTTCACTACCTTGCCACCAGCGGGCTCCTCAGCGATGAGGGGCTCGTCAGACACCTTATCCTCATATGCAGTGATATCCTCGGCTGCTACATCGGCGAGCAACTGAGCTATCTCCTCCTTGGTAGGATGCACGAGGCCCTCCTTCTCGGGGAGCATAGCCATCACTACGAGGTTCGTGTCGCTCATGAGGCTTGCCACCACCTGGTTCACAAGCTCTACGGGGAGATTGGGTGCATACTGGCTCATGATAGAGTATTCGATCTCAATGCCAGGCATGGGCTCATTGTCGATGAAGTGGCGCACATACTCCTTGCAGTAGCGCTGGCTTCTCTCCTTAGCACGCTCGTTGTAAGCGCTCTCAAGGTTGGTGAGATACTCGGCACGTGCACGTACATATTCTGACTCGGTGAAGCCGTGACGCTGTGCACGCAACATCTCGCGGTACAATACAGCTACAGACTCCTTCATCTTACCCTCCTTGGGTACGATAGCACCGTTGACAGCACCCTTGGTCTTAGCGAGGAAGAACTCACCATCGCTTACCATGCCCTCTACAAAGGGAGCATCGGGCTGCATAGCCAACTCGTTCATACGGCCATGCATCATCTGTGCAAACATGCTCTTGGCATAGTCGAGGATGAGGTACTGCATGTCGCCCTTAGCTTCATTGGGGATAGCCTCATGCTTGGCAAAGAGGTATACGATGCCATATTGCTGCTCCTTGTCCTGAGCGATAGCGATGATGGGCTCCTTGTTATCTGCGATGGGGAAGTATACACGCTCTGCTGGATTCTCAGGCATGGTGAGGTCTGCAAAGATGTCCTTAATCTTGTTCTCAATCTCATCTACGTTAATGTCACCTACGACAACGATAGCCTGTTGGTCAGGACGGTACCATTTCTCATAGTAGTCGCGCAAAGCCTGGTAGGGGAAGTTGTCGATCACCTCCATAGTACCGATGGGCCAACGGTCACCATAGCGGTTACCAGGATACATCTCAAGTGATACGGCCTCCATCATACGCTGCTGTGCGGTGTTGCGCTGACGCCACTCCTCGTGGATTACGCCACGCTCCTTGTCGATGTCCTCATCTTCGAGGAGGAGGCCACCTGCCCAGTCGTGCAGGATCCAAAGGCATGAGTCTACGGCACCTGCCACGCTCATGGGCACATTGTCGATGTTGTATACAGTCTCATCAATAGAGGTGTAGGCATTGAGGTCACCACCAAACTTCACACCGATGCTCTCCAGGTACTTCACTACGCCGTTGCCGGGGAACTTCTCTGTACCGTTGAAGCACATGTGCTCAAGGAAGTGAGCCAAGCCACGCTGGTTGTCCTCCTCGATAGACGAACCCACCTTCTGTGCGATGTAGAAGTTGGCCTGTCCCTCAGGATAGTTGTTGTAACGGATGTAGTAGGTCAATCCATTCTCAAGCTTACCCACACGAACATTGGGGTCCATGGGGATGGGCGGCATCTGCTGAGCAAATGTCGTCAAGGCACATGCCACGAGTACGAGCAGTGCCACGAATTGTTTCTTAAAATTCATAGTTGTTCTATTAAAATTATTTATCAATATTTCTTTTCTCCGTGCAAGCCCTATGCAAGAAACCGCATACGCTTACAATCTATCGCGCAAAATTAACATTTTTGTTCGAGACTGCCGAATGTTTAACATTATTTGTGATTACAGGTCCCTCCACGCACGAAGCAGAGAATGCTAAATAATGCTAACAATGCAGAAAAACTGGAAAAATAAAACATTTGTTACGAATAAAGTGATTACATTTGCCTATTGAAATGTTATAATCAAAAAGTAGACGATTATGGAAGAGATAGCAAAACAACGACGCTTTGTGGCAGACAACGAGGGTCTGGGCTGCTGCCTGATGATTGGGCTTATCGTAGGTTCCATCTTGTTAGGCAATGCCATCAAGGCAGTGCGTGCCGATGACCGCGTAGTATCAGTGAAGGGACTCTGCGAGCGTGAGGTGAAGGCCGACCGGGTAATCTGCCCCTTTGCCTATAAGGAGGGTGGCGACAACCTGCAAGAGCTATACGTGACCATAGAGAAGAAGAACCGCATCATCATCGACTTCCTCAAGGAGGCTGGCATTGCCGATGCCGACATCTCTGTAGCTGCCCCCAAGGTGCTGGATACGCGCACCGAGTGGAGCGGAAGCCAAAACCGCTACACCTACATCGTGACCTCGGTGGTGACGGTATGCACCGACAAGGTGGATGAGATCATACAGCTGCAATCCCGCCAGGGCGAACTGCTACAGAAGGGCATCGCCATGGCCAACAACTGGGAATACCAGCCCGTATACTCGTTTACACAACTCAACGACATCAAGCCCTCGATGATTGAGACAGCCACCAAGAATGCGCGTGAAACGGCCGAGAAGTTTGCCGCCGATAGCGAGAGCAAACTGGGCAAGATCAAGCGTGCCACACAGGGTCAGTTCTCTATCACCGACCGCGATAGCAACACCCCCTACATGAAGAACGTGCGCGTGGTCACCAGCGTAGACTATTACCTGAAGGACTAATCTTTTTAATTAGGAGATAGAAGTTAGAAGATAGGAGATAGGAGATAGAAATTAGGAGTTAGGAATTTAGGCTTCGCGATGTAAATCCATCCGGATGGCCCAATTCCTAACTCCTAATTCCTAATTCCTATCTATCTCTTACTCTTGCTCAGCGAGGAACTTCTCCACCTCGAGCGCAGCCTTACAGCCACTGCCTGCAGCTACGATAGCTTGGCGGTAGCGAGGATCAGCCACGTCACCAGCAGCAAATACGCCGGGCACGTTGGTAGCGGGCGAAGCACCCTGAGTCATGATATAGCCTGTAGCGTCGGTCTCGAGATACTCGCGGAAGATCTCCGAGTTCGGGTTGTGACCGATAGCGAGGAAGAGTCCGTCGATAGCGATATCGTAGTTCTCCTCGTCAGCCTCGCCCTTGCGCTTCACCACGTGAGCACCCTCTACACCATTCTCACCGAAGAGGCCCGTCACGTTATGCTCGAAGAGCACCTCGATCTTGGGGTTCTGCATCACACGATCCTGCATGATCTGGCTTGCACGGAGGTAGTTCTTACGCACGATGAGGTACACCTTGCTGGCGAGACCTGCCAAGTAGTTGGCCTCCTCACAAGCAGTGTCGCCACCACCCACTACAGCTACCACCTTCTTGCGGTAGAAGAAGCCGTCGCAAGTAGCACAAGCGCTCACACCCATACCAGCATACTTCTTCTCATCCTCCAATCCGAGATACTTAGCCGATGCACCAGTAGCGATGATCACAGTCTCAGCCTCAATCTCAGTGCCGTCGTCCACGGTCACCTTGAAGGGACGCTGTGAGAGGTCAGCCTTGGTGATGATACCGCTGCGGAGGCTTGCGCCGAAGCGCTCAGCCTGCAGACGGAGGTCATCCATCATCTCTGAGCCGCTGATACCGTTGGGGTATCCAGGGAAGTTCTCGATATCGGTAGTGATAGTGAGCTGTCCGCCCGGTTGCAATCCTTCGTAAAGGATGGTAGGGATGTTTGCTCTACCAGTGTAGATGGCTGCAGTGTAGCCCGCAGGGCCCGAGCCAATGATAAGGCATTTTGTCTTTTCCATTGTAAGTATACTTTATTGATTTATGTTTCCGTTTTGAGGCAACAAAAGTATAACATTTTTGTTTGATTTCCAAATTTCACGAACAAGCAAGCCAATTCTCTGCGGGACAACGCAGAGGGCGCGACAGAAGAAAAACCACCACACATTTTGATTCGCATGAGATAATGCGTACCTTTGTCACGACACTGACAAATGGCAAAAGCACACCTGACACCCGACGGCTGGCGATGCGAGAAGCAAAAAGAGCACCTCTACAGAGCCAAGTGGATGGACTACCGTTCTCCATCCATCCAGCTGCTCACGATGGTCACTTCAGACCGCTTGCCACTATTGGGAGAGCTACAAGGACAGCACATCGCCCTCACCCCTCTCGGTCAAAAGGTTACCGAAGAGATTGAGCGTATCCCCACATACAAAGGCGCCTCCTCCATAGAAATATACAACTATGTGATCATGCCCGACCACATCCACATCCTCCTGCGCATCCACGACAGACTCCCCAAACATCTCGGCCAATACATCCGCTGGTTCAAACTACAGTGCAGCGATGCCTACCAAGCCCTCGCAGCCTCTCATCCAGCGCTCGCAACTACCCACACATCCGCCTGTTCAGCGCTCGCAGCTATCCCCGCGAGCATTCCATCCGCGAGCCACACACCCGCAAGCCACACCCCCTGCCTCTTCGCCAAAGAGTACCACGACCGCATCCTCACAGGCAAGAACCAGCTCACCCACATGGTGCGCTACATACAGGACAACCCACGCCGCCTGGCACTGAAGCGAGCCAATCGCGACCTATTCCGCATACGACAAAATGTAACCATCGGCAACATTCCCTGCACCACACTCGGCAACATGTTTCTTGCCGAGTATCCCCAGCGACAGGTGCTCCAATGCTCACGCCGACTGACCCCCGATCAGATTACAACCCTCAAGGAAGAGTGCCTTGCCGCAGCATCCAATGGCACAGTATTTATCACTGCCGCCATTTCTGAAGGCGAGAAACTGATATCCCGAGCCCTCCGCGAAGCGGGTTACCCTCTCATCATCCTCCTTGAGCAAGGCTTTCCCGAGCCCGATAGCCCCCACTACCGCTACTTCAAGCCACAGGGAGTCTACTTCGAAGCCTGCGCTGCAGGCAAGCTGCTATTGGTAGAGCCAAGCGCCGAGGTACTGGAGCACCCCGACATCGCATCGCGAGTCATTGCCAAGACAGGCCACATCCCCCACTCCACACAGCGCTACCGTTTTGTGGCCATGAATGTTATTGCGGAATGTATGTGTGATGATGGATGCTAATAGTGTTTTTTTAAGATGATACTAAAATATTCTGTAGAACTACCTATACCATTGCTTTTTCATGCCATTTTTGTGTACAATTTGTGTACAATTTCCCGAGCTATCATATATAGAAGTCAAGGGTTTATGTCATCAAAAGTGTACAAATGCTTCCGGCATCTATTTTTAATGCCTATCTCCTCTATTCGTCTCGTCCGAAGTGTCCCGGTGTGGGACGGAAGCAGCCCTTGATGCGAGGCACGCGCTCCATCTCGCCATGCGCCACATAGTCGTTGAGCTTGGCGTATGAGGTGCTGGTGGCATAGTGACTGATGCGGGCAAACTCGCGCACGCTGATATCATCGTGTGTCTCGAAATACTCATACAGCACATCGGCCAACTCGGGAGCTGCAAGGGGTTGACGCACCTTGCCCTCTACCTTGAACTTCACATCGGCAAGACGGTCGAGCAGGTGCTTGTCGGGGCGAAAGCGGATACCGCTGATGCGTACATCCTTGCCCGTGGGCGGTGTAGGTCCCATGTGACTGCTCAGCTCCATGGTGAGCGAGCCCAATCCGTCGAGCTGCACGCGGTTGCCATGGCTCAGCGCATCGATGATAGTTCTGCGCAGTGCATCCCACACAAGTTTCACATCGGTAGGCGTGGCGGTGGTGGCATTGCTAATGTCGTATGCCATCTGCTCAATGTCCACTTTCTGCGGATGGGCAACCCCAACGGCTACACCTTGCATATCGGTCTCGGTGCCGCAAAGGAGGCGGCGACTAGTCAGTTTGCAGTTCACAACAGGAGTGTAGTCTCTCTCATGATGCACA
>JAFZFZ010000044.1 GCA_017557005.1 Bacteroidaceae bacterium
GAGAAGTTAAATGGAGATAAATGGAGATAAAGGCCAAATGACTTGTACGCGGTGTACTAAACTATTGGCATTTAACTCCACAAGAGCGAAGCGCTATCTCCCTTTAACTACATTTAACTCCTAAACTATCTCCCTTTAACTTCCTTTAACTCCTAAAACAACTCCCTCAAGTAAATACAATACTAATATGAAAAAAGATATCATACTGGCAGGCGTGGGCGGACAAGGTATCCTCACCATCGCTACCATCATAGGCGATGCTGCTACGGCGGCGGGACTACATCTGAAGCAGGCCGAAGTGCATGGCATGAGCCAGCGCGGAGGCGATGTGCAGTCGAACCTGCGACTCTCGACCGAACCTATCTACTCGGACCTGATACGTCAAGGTGCGGCCGACCTCATCATCTCTATGGAGCCCATGGAGGCGCTGCGCTACCTGCCCTACCTGAGCAAGGAGGGATGGGTGGTGAGCTCATCGCACCCCTTCAAGAATATCCCCAACTACCCCGATGAGGAGGCGCTCATGGGCGAGCTCACAGCCTTGCCCCACGTGGCTGCACTGCCCATCGAGGAGGTGGCCAAGGAGCATAGTCTGCCCAAGAGTGCCAACATGGTGCTGCTGGGCATGTCGGCCCGATACATGGAGATTCTCTCTCCGGAGCAGCTGCGCGAGAGCATAGCACGCGTGTTTGCAGCCAAGGGCGACAAGGTAGTGGCCGATAACCTCAAGGCATTTGACTTGGGACTGAACGAATAACGTAAGATGATCTAGGATATCCTAGGTAGCCCTAGGAAATCCTAAGAAAATATATAAGAAAATGAAAATATTCAATGAAGAACTGGTGGCGCGTGCCGCCCAAGAACTGCATATTGCCAATCTCTCGACCGCAACCATCGGTGAGGTGCTGCTCATGGCGCAGTACCTGGAGCGTGAGACGGGCGTCCCCTTTATCCGTATGGACCAGGGCTCGCCTGGTTTGCCCATCAACCGCTATGGCGTGGAGGCTGAGAAGGCGGCGCTGGATCGGGGCGTGGGCTCGCAGTACCCGGCTGCCGATGGTGTGCCCGAGCTGAAGCAGGCGGCATCGCGCTTTGTGAAGGCATTTCTCGACATCGATATCAGTCCGCGCTCATGTGTGCCCACTACGGGTAGCGTGGCAGGCTCGTATGGCTCGTTTATCGCTTGCACCCAGCGCATGCCGGGCAAGAACAAGGTGCTCTTCATCGATCCCGGATTCCCCATTCAGAAATCGCAGCTGCGCGTCATCGGAGCCGAGTGGGAGGAGTTTGACATCTACCACTACCGCGGCGAGGCACTGCACGACAAGCTCGAGAGCATTCTTGCCAAGGGGGATATAGCAGCCATCATCTATAGCAATCCCAACAACCCGGCATGGATTTGCCTTGAGGAGGAGGAGCTGGCGATCATAGGCCGACTGGCTACGCAGTATGATGTCATCGTGATGGAGGACCTGGCTTACTTCTGCATGGACTTCCGCCACGACCTCGGACACCCCTTCTGTGCTCCCTATGCGCCTACCGTGGCTCGCTATACGGACAACTACATACTGATGCTCTCGGCATCGAAGATATTCAGCTATGCCGGACAGCGCATGGCGCTCACCTGCATCAGCGACAAGCTCTTTGAACGCCACTTCCCCGCGTTGGCCGAGCGCTACCACGACGCAGGTGTCTTCGGACAGACGCTGGTGGCATCGATACTCTATATGATCACCTCGGGCTGCACGGCCTCTACACAGTATGCCTATGCTGAGATGCTGCGCCTCTCTACGGAGGGTGTCATCAACTTTGTGGACGACACACGCGAGTATGCCATCCGTGCCGAAAAGATGAAGCGTATCTTCACCGACAATGGATTCCATATCGTGTATGACTACGATGCTACACAGCCTGTGGGCGATGGATTCTTCTTTACCATCGGATATGGCACGATGACGGGCGGCGAACTGCTGACCGAACTGCTTTACTATGGTGTGAGCAGCATATCGCTATCTACTACGGGTAGCGAGCAACAGGGTGTGCGTGCCTGCACATCGCGCATGCGTGATGACCTCTACACCGTGATGGAGGAGCGTATGCGTGCATTCCACGAGGATCATCCGCTCTAAGAGGGATGAGCTGACACTTTGTTTGCTTTTTGGGTGAAATAAATAGCAAAAAGTGTGGCATGGTATGGGATTTTGTGTAAATTTGCAAGTGGTAAAAACATAAAATAAAATAGGTATTATGATTTGGAATCCGAATAAAGAATGCATGAGCCGCGATGAGATGCACGCGCTGCAGAGCAAGCGGTTGCAGAAACTGGTGACGTATGTGTATCACAACGTGCCCTTCTATCGTAACAAGATGCAGGCGATGGATCTGTCGCCCGAAGATATACGCTCAATCGATGATATCGTAAAGTTGCCCTTCACTACGAAGCAGGACTTGCGCGACAACTACCCCTATGGCTTGCAGGCTGCTCCGGCATCGGAGATTGTGCGTGTGCATGCCTCATCGGGTACTACGGGTAACCCTACCATTGTGGGCTACACCCGCAAGGACCTGGCCGTATGGTCGGAGGTGATGGCACGATGCCTCACTGCCTATGGCGTGACTCGCGAGGATACCTTCTCAGTGGCTTATGGCTACGGACTCTTCACTGGTGGCTTGGGTGCTCACTATGGTGTGGAGAACCTGGGCGCTACGGTTATCCCGACCTCGACAGGTAACACGGAGAAGCATATCCGCCTCATTCGCGACCTGAAGGTGAGCGGTATTGCCTGCACTCCCTCGTATGCGCTGTACCTGGCCGAGACGCTGGAGAAGATGGGCCTCACGAAGGAGGACATCGGATTGCGCATCGGTGCCTTCGGTGCTGAGCCTTGGACCGAGAATATGCGTAAGGAGATTGAGGAGCGACTCGGACTGAAGGGATACAACATCTACGGATTGAGCGAGATCATGGGCCCGGGTGTGTCGTATGAGTGTAGCGAGCAGAATGGTTCGCACATCTGCGAGGACCACTTCTACCCCGAGATCATCAACCCCGAGACCTTGGAGCAGTTGCCTCGCGGACAGCAGGGCGAACTGGTGTTTACCACGCTCACCAAGGAGGGTATGCCGCTGCTGCGCTACCGCACCAAGGACCTGTGTACCTTGATGGAGGGCGAGTGTGCCTGTGGACGTACGGCTGTGCGCATGGGACGCATCGTAGGACGTAGCGACGATATGCTCATCATACGCGGTATCAACGTGTTCCCCTCACAGGTGGAGAGCGTGATACTCGAGATGAAGGAGTTCGAACCGCAATATATGCTCGTGGTAGACCGCGTGGGCAACCTCGACACGCTGCAGGTGCAGGTGGAGGTGCGTCGCGACTTCTTCAGCGACGACATCGGTCGTATGCTGGCTATGAAGAAGCAGTTGGCCGACCGCCTCAAGAGTGTGCTCTCTATCAGTGCAGACGTGAAGCTGATGGAGCCCGGAAGCATCGAACGTGCACAGGGCAAGGGCAAGCATGTGATAGATAACAGAATATTGAAATAACTTTGTAAACGGATATTGACTATGACAATCAAACAACTTTCGGTGTTCCTCGAGAACAAGACAGGACGCATCAATGAAGTGACCAAGATATTGAGCCGTCACGGTATCAATATGCAGGCTTTCAGTATGGCCGAGACTGCCGACTTTGGCATCCTGAGACTCATCGTGTCGGATGTGGATAAGGCGGTGGAGGTGCTGCGCGGTGAGGACTTTGCCGTGATGCTCACCGATGTGGTGTATATGCATTGTCCGAACGAGGCTGGTGCGCTCGCAGGCATCTTGGATCGCTTGGCGCAGGGCGAGGTGGCCATCGAGTATATGTATGCCTTTGCCGAAGGCGATATGGCGCATATCGTGGTGCGACCCACCCATATCGAGCAGTGTGAGAAGGCGCTGGCATAATGGAGTAGGGCAGGTGCCTTTTTAGGATACAGGCTCAGGCTCACTTGATTTAGCATTCAATTTCTAAAATGAATAAGGGGTACATCCGCAGATGTACCCCTTATTGGTTTATGGTGTGATAAGTGTTACTTTACAATCCACTCGAATACACCACCTGAGAGGCGCTTGTTCATGGTAACCTCAAGCTTCAAAGCCTTAGTCTTTACGGGCTTGAAGTTTACAGTACAAGGCTCGCCCTTAGCTACGGGATAGCCATCGGGCTCCTCTACGGGCTGCCAGTTGCCATTAGCATCCTGGTAGTAGATCTGCCAGCTGTCGGGTACGCGGCAGCCACCCCAAGGCTGGTCGTCGAACCAGTATACGGTGCAGCTCTGTACCTCAGACTCCTCAGCGAAGGTGTAGCTGAGCCACTCTGTAGAACCGTTCTTAGGCCACCAGTGGGTGTAGGGGATAGAGCGGTCGTTGCCGTTCTTCGGAACGAGACGGTCGTTGATACTGCTCAATGCGGGAACGCGCATAGATGTACCAATCTTACTCTCTGATGCGAGTGTAGCGGGAGCGGCGGGGTTGGTAGCCTTGAGATCCTGAGGAATCCATACCTTCATATCGCCGTTGCCACGATGACACCATGCATAGTAGGGGATAAGAGTGAGCTTCACATCCTCGGCAACGAGCTTGCCCTCCTTGTTGAAGGTCAAGGTCTGTGCATCGGTGGTGAGGGTGGTGAGCTGCTGTGTCTTGTAGGTGGGAAGCTTAGCCTTGCTCTCCTCGGGGATGAAGGCGTCGAGACCGCGCTGAGCGAGTTCGAACTCGGGGTTCTGGTTGATGAGCACGCTCTTGATGTCGAACTTGTTGTCGGGCCATTCTGCGCAGTATACGAGCGGACCACGCTCGATAGATACCATACCACGGTCGGCCTCTACCTTCTCATTGGCACGTACGGTGCGGGGCTCCATATCGAAGTGGATGCTTACCTGGTCACCCTTCTTCCACTTGCGGGGAATGGTGAAGTAGCCATCTTCTGTCACCTTAGCATCGGCAACCTCGGCACCGTTAACCTTGATGCTGTAGCTGAGGCGCTTGTTGTCGCTATAGGTGTAGAGGTCGCTTG
The DNA here is from genome assembly GCA_017557005.1 of Bacteroidaceae bacterium. Taxonomy (GTDB): domain Bacteria; phylum Bacteroidota; class Bacteroidia; order Bacteroidales; family Bacteroidaceae; genus UBA1189. Next base: position 5,063 of record JAFZFZ010000044.1, read on the forward strand.
ATACGGGACGGCTCTTGAGCCAGCCGGGGATACGGATCTTGAGGTCGAACTGACCACAGCTGTTGCGGTCAACCTTGATGTTGATATCGCCACAGTAGGGGTAGCCAGTAGTCTGTGTCAAACCTACCTGCTTGCCAGCAACGCTGAGTGTAGATGAGTTGCTGAGGAAGAGGTTCACATATACGGCACGATCCTTCACTGCATATACATAACCGGGCAATGAGGGGATGAAACGGCTGATGTTTGAGGGGCAGCATGCGCAACCAAACCATGCCTGACGCTGGTGCTGGCCCATTGACTCCAAGGGGTTGGGGTAGAAGAATTTACCACCATCGAGGCTCACACCGCTGATGAGGCCGTTGTAGAGCGAACGCTCGAGTACATCGTAGTACTTAGACTCACCGTGGAGGAGGAACAAACGATGGTTTACATATACGTTACCGATAGCTGCACATGTCTCGCAATAAGCGCTCATGTTGGGCAACTCGTAGTTGCGGCCGAATGCCTCACCTGATGCTGTAGCACCGATACCACCGGTGATGTAGAGCTTCTTGGTTACAATATTATCCCAGATGTTGTCGATAGCCTTGATGTAAGCAGAGTCGCCTGTGAGGGCTGCTACATCGGCCATACCTGCATACATATAGGTAGCACGTACAGCGTGACCTACAGCCTCCTTCTGATATACTACGGGCATGTGGCTCTGTGAGTACTCAGTCTTGATGGTGGTCTTACCACGATAGTCGAGGAAGAACTTAGCTTGGTCGAGGTACTTGCGATCGCCTGTCACGAGGTAGAGGCGGCAGAGAGCCATCTCAGCAATCTGGTGACCGGGAACTACGCATGCCTGTCCGGGCTTGTCACCTACTTCGCGGATAACGCAGTCGGCGTAGCGGATGGCGATGTCGAGGAACTTGCGTGAACCTGTAGCCTGGTAGTGTGCTACGGCACCCTCTACCATGTGGCCGAGGTTGTAGAACTCGTGGCTGAGGTCTTCAACCTTGCTCCAGCGTGTGTCGCCAGCCCAGTGGTGAGGATCCTCGGGGTTCTGTGTACGTGAAGTGTAGAGGTAGCCATCGGGCTCCTGAGCCGATGCGATGACGTTCAATACGCTGTCGATGTAGAGCTTGAGCTGCTTGTCGGGGTAGGTCTGCAAGATGTAGCTGGCACCCTCAATGGTCTTGTAGGGGTCAGTGTCGTCAAATGAGTAGCCTACGCCGTTTACCTTGAACACCTTTGAGGGATCCTTCATGTGCTCGGCAGCATTCGAGAAGTTGGTGTAGCGACCTTCGCTCTCGCACTTGCTGAATGCCAAGGGGATGGTAACTTCACGACTGGCCTCGAGGCGTTGGCCCCAGAAGCTGTTGCTCTCAACCTTTACGGATGTAAAGGGGACCGGAGTGATGGGATAACCACCGGCCTGGTCCTTCTTCTGTGCGCTTGCCGGCAATATGATAGCGGCTGTAAGCGCGGTAAGAATGATTTTCTTCATGTTGTTAGTTATTAATATAGTTGATGATTAGTTTATTTCTCCCAAAGGTTAAATTCGTCGAACGATACCCATGACTTGTTGTCGGTATAGGTGGTTTGGTAGAGACCTACCTTCAACTTCTTGCCACGGAGCTGCGGTGCCTGGATGGGCGAGCCGGGCATGTCGGTCCAACTCTTGCCGTCCTTACTGGTGCGGATGGTGAAGGTGTCGCCGGTACGTTCAATCTGCAGGTAGGGGTCGTAGTCCCAACCATTGCCGCGGGGGAACTGCGGACGGCTGAAGCCGCGTACATGGGTGAGCATGTTGCCGCAGTTGTAGCTGGGGAAGGCACCTACGTGGATAATCTCTTGGCCACGCATGCCCGAGTCGTCGAGCACGATGATTCCGCCCTCGTTGTAAGCGGGGGTGCGGCGTGCCTCTTGTCCATCAAGGGCTACCACCTTAGCCTGCATGAGGAAGTCGCCTTCTACCTCCTTATATAATATAGCGCCGTTGTCCTGCTTGCGGGTGTTGAGGTTGGCGTGCGATGAGGTGAGGGTGATGACTCCGTTGGCTGCTACGGCACTCATGTCATATCGGGGGTCGTCATTGATGAGCGTGCCATCCCATCCCTTCAGGTCGGCTGTGTAGTCGGTAGCCTCGTCGGCCTGGTCGCCAAAGTGCTTGAACATGTCGGCACTGATGGTGATGTCAGCGGTGAGGATGCTTGAGTACTCTCCGCTATCGTCGGTCACCTGTACAGAGCACTTTTGGTTGGGCTTGCCGTCGGTGGCGAGGATGAGCGATGAGAGGTTGGCTGCTGTGATGCTCTCCCAGTTGATGGGGGCGTTGGTTTCTTTAGAATCACTGGAAGTTCTTGATCCTTTAGATTTTTTAGGACTATCAATGCCGGTTACAGCGTACTTGTAGTTGAGCAATCCCGACTCGATGCGCTCTCCATTGCCATCTACTACGGTTATGCTGAGCAGGTTGGGGGAGAGGCAGCGTACCTGAAGGTCGAGGGCGCCATCGAAGGTGATCTTGTCGTTGGTGCTTGAGGGAGCCTCGTAGGCAGCCTTGACGTCGGCCTCAGTGAAGCTCTTGTCGAAGAACTGCAGTGAGTGCAGGTATCCGCTAAACTTGTTGCCTCCGTCCATGGATGCACCCAGGGTGATGCGGCCTTCGGGACGTATCATGAGGAACATGTTCTTCTCGATGATCATCTTGCCATTGAGGTATACGCGTTCGTTGTATCCATCGAAGGTTACTACCCAATGTTGCCATTCGCCTTCACCGCTGAGGCACTCTCTCGGAGCTCCTGAGTTCTCGAACGATGCGTTGTGGGCTACCAGTCCGTTGCTGCGGTCGCGGCCTTGGCGGAACTCAATGGTGGCGAGGTCGTTGCGGCGTTCGGTAAACTCGGCTACGGTCTCGATGTTGCCCACCTGGGGATTGAGGGTCCATGCGGTAATGGTGTAGGGCGCATTGTAGGTCATGGTCTTGGGCAGGCTGAAGCTGCTCTTGAGCGACTGCTGTCCGTTGAAGTAGAAGGCATATTTGCCCTTCTTGACCTCTACTACGATGTTCTGCTCGCCCTTGAAGGTGCCGCCAGCACGGTTCTTGATCTCCTTGAGGCTGATGGCCTTGCCCATGGCGTAGTCGTCGGCATTGATGTCTACAATCTTATTGCCCTTTTCGGCTGTCTTCTTATGCTCTTCGGGCTCGATGTCCTTCTGATGTATCCAGGGATAGCCCGTGAGGAGTGCCTCCTCGTCGATAGCTACCTCGGGCAACAGCTTCATGGGGTCTTTCTTCTTGGTGGCCTTGTAAACCTTCACGTTCCAGATGGCGGGGAAGTGTCCGTTCTTCTGAGTGTCGGTCACGGTGATGCGTATGTAGCGGGCTTCGCATTCGCCTTGGTCTATCATGGGCGATCCCTGCTGGGTGTTCTGTGTCTTGTCGGCATAGAGGGTCCAGTTGGTGCCATCCATAGAGGTCTCTATCTTATATTGATAGAAGAAGGTGGTGTACTCAAACTGGGTCCATACTTGGTTGAACTTCTTCGCTTCGCCCAGGTCAATGGTGATCCATTCGTCGCCGTGGCACTGAGCAGCACGCCAGAGGGTGGCATTGTTGTCGTCGGTAGCATACTCGGGCTTGAACCACTCGTCGTAGTAAGATGATGCGGTCACCTTAGCACCATAGGCGAGGTTTTCGATATAGTTCTTCTTGGCTTGCTTCTGGAACGACTCGGGGATGAGGCCCTCGTGTGTGGGGTTGACCTTCAGGATGTTACCCTCAGCGTCAAACTCCATCTTGTCGATACATACCTGACGGTGGAATCCGTGGATAGAGTGGGGATTGTTGTGGCGGTGGTATACGATGTAGTAGTCGTCGCCATCGATGAGCACTGAGTGGTGGCCAGGACCGTGGATGGTGCCATCGGCATTGGTCTCGAGGATGCAACCTTTGTATTCATAGGGACCCATGGGACCCTCCTTGCTGATGGCATACTGCACACGGTAGGTGTGGTCGTGGCATGAGCCCGATGAGTAGGTGAAGTAGTAGATTCCATCCTTCTTGAATACGAAGGGGGCCTCGAAGAAGTCTTTGATCTCGGTATTGAGAATCAACTTCTTGTCGGTGAACGACTTGCCATCAGCAGCCAACTTGGCTACACCGCATCCGAAGTTCTCATAGATACCCCATGTGCCGAAGTAGAGGTACTCCGAGCCATCGTCATCTACAAAGAGCTGTGGGTCGAGGGTGATGGCATTGTATACGAAGCGGTCTTGCACGAGCACTGCGTCGGGAGCTCCCAAGCGGTTGGTCCACGGACCGGTAGGCTTGTCGCTCTCACCTACGTAGATGACGCAAGGTGTGCAGTAGTAGTAGCGGTAGGTGCCATCGGGCTGCTGCACCACGTCGGGTGCCCATACCACTTCGGTGGTGGGCCAGTTCATGGTGACGTTGCGCCAGTTGACAAAGTCTTTCGACATCCATACCTGAGCAGGGCCATAGCCATTGCCCGTACCGTCGGTAGTGGCGTAGATATAATAGGTGTCGCCAAACTTCTTGATGGTGGGGTCGGCAAAGTAGCCGGGGAGCAGGGGATTGCCAGCGCCCGGAGTGTTCCACTCTGCGGGGAGCGACTGAGCGTGAACGCTGGTTGCGAGCAGTGA
>JAFZFZ010000045.1 GCA_017557005.1 Bacteroidaceae bacterium
AATCCTTAAAGTCGTTCACCACACGCTTGATGCCATCACGGAAGTCATTCACATTAAAGTTTATAAGAAGACCAATGCGTTTATCTAACAGCTTGAGATATGTGAGCAGCTGCTTATAATGCACAGGCTTCAACTCATCAATAGACTTCAGTTCTACGATAAGCGAATCTTCTACGAGTAGGTCTAACCGTAATCCCTCGCCCAAGTTTACTCCTTTATATTGCATTTCCACAGGTACTTGTGATGACACGGACAGACCATTAATCTGAAGCTCGTGTATCAATGCCTTTTCGTAAGCTGATTCCAATAGCCCAGGCCCCAATACATTGTACACTTCCATCGCACAGCCAATAACTTTATACGACAACGGATCTTTCGCTTTCATACTAATTATATGTTATTTCTTACTACATCAGTTTCCTATTACGCTGTTTTCTCACGCGAATTTTCTTTGTTCATCTCACGCAAATCTCGCGAAACGTGTTCGCCGCCCGAAGGAGCCAAAGGCAATCTCACAGATGGCGCGTCGCTTCGCCCGTGCTTGTCGGCTTCGCCGAGTGTTTTCGCACCGGATGGTACACGCGAGTGAAACGATGCGTGCTTCGTGAGATTTGTGAGATCTGTGTGAGGAATATTCATCGTACTCGTTTTCGCGTTTTTCGCGAGATTCGCGTGAAACTATCCTTTTGCGTGAAACAAAAAATCTGCGTGCGAGAAATCTTGTATCACTCACACAACAAAGGTACTCCGATTTCATAGAAAATCACAGAAAACCGATGAAAAACGCTCCTCGTTGTCCAAAAGTGTCAAAAAATTAGACAATTTTCGGGCGAAAAAGCATTTTTTGCAATATTTCTGAGGTGAATGCTTGCAGGAGTCTTTAACTTCGCAAATGCAAAAAGCAAACTTATAAACTAACAAACTCAAATGATACGACATTACATCACGGTTGCCCTGCGCAACCTACGCAAGTACCCCACACAAAGCATCATCTCGGTGCTCGGCCTCGCCGCCGGCTTCGTGTGCCTCTCGCTCTCAGCCCTGTGGATGCGCTACGAGAACACCTACGACACCATGCATGAGGACTATGAGCGGATATATACGTTTACGAATGCCGAAAATTTGGAGCGGGCGGGACTGGATTATTCGAGAACTCGTTTGATGACAACATCCACATTGGTGAATGCGATGAGGAATGAGTATCCAGAGGTAGAGGCTGTCACTTATTGTTCCTTCCTGGATGAATCTGCCAAGATTAATGGCCTTGGAGCATCAATTATGATAATTGATACAACTTTTATCCGTGTATTTGACCTTCCTCTCGTGCAGGGTGATTATGATTTCCTTACAGACCATAACGAAGTGGCCATTACCGAGGAATTTGCCAAGCGCCTATTCCCTGACGAAGAAGAGTTCATAGGCAAAGATATAGATGGCAACACTGAAATAGGTGCGGTAATCAAGGGGTATGGTACACATAGTATTATCCAGTTCGATGTCTTGACTACACGTAAATTCCATATTAATGACCAGCAAAGCGAACTGATACCTATATTCGCAAAAATCTACGAGACAGCCAGTGCCGATTCGCTGGCAGCACGTGTACAGCAACACAAGACATGGGGAATGCAACAGAATATCATTACCATTCCTCTTGTCGACGCCCATAAGCTGGCCGGAAACTTCCTTAGTCTCAGTTGGGAGCATTTGCGTGTATTTCTTGCCTGCAGCGCATTGCTGATAGTGTGTGCGCTCATCAATTACCTTGTGCTCTACCTGATACGTTTGCGCGGTCGCGAGCGTGAAATGGCTTTGCGCATCGTCAATGGCTCTACCGTGGGCGGACTGATGACGATGTTCCTCATCGAGGTTGCTATCGTACTTTTGGCTTCCATACTCCTCGGACTGCTTGGCATAGAGTTGCTGTATGATGTCTTCACCCGCTTTGCGCAGATTGATATGGACTATGGTTGCCTTTTCGGAAGTGCACTTCTGATAATGCTCGCAACAGCCGTTCTCTGCTTCATGCTCTGCATTCTACCCATTGCCATTGTACGGAACCGCACACTTACAGGGCGCACCCAGCGGAACGACACCTTCCGCAAGGCAAGTTCGTTCGTGCAGCTCACTGTAAGTATGGTCTTTATCTTCTGTACGGTAGTGATGCTGCACCAGATTGTATTTATGAGAAACACCGATTGGGGGTTCTCCATCAAGGGAAAAGCGACACTCGAAATTCTGTCGGTCGCCGACCCCAATAATCCATACGAATCTGCCTATAGTTTCAAGAAAGCAAGGGACAAACAGGTCGAGGTGGCGCCACGATTGCGCGAACTGCCTATGGTCATTGATGCCAAGGAGCATACTTCAGATTTCATTTCGCCTGAATTCTCGAAAACAAGTGGAACGATAGGTCTTGCCCCTACACCTGAAGCACTCTCGGTTATAGGAATGTACTTCAGAGGATTATGGGATATTGGTAACCCCGTCTACGGCTTTACTGTACTTGAAGGCACTTTGCCTCGTGAACACGAGTGGAAGCCCAATGAAGTGGTCATTACCGAAAAGGTGCGCCGAAAGCTTGGCTTGGAACAGGCTGTCGGGCACACCCTATACACCAATCCTGGAAGAGGATTCCCTTATACCGACAACAGCTGTAACACCTTTACTGTTGTTGCCGTCATCAAGGATATCTATTTCCAATCTCCTACAGAGGAGGCTTTTGACTTTGTTTTCTTTCCGAAACACCAGTTCAAGGAATATGGCTACCGACCCAGCTATATCACCATTTGTTATTACCCTAACAAGCGTAAGGAGTTTGCTCATAACGTACACGAACTGATGGAAAAGAAATTTCCGGAGGTAGAATACAAATTGATATTCTCCGAAGATGTCTTCAACGACAAACTCAAGAGCGAAACCAACCTCATGCTCATCCTCGGTATCATCACTCTGGTCTGCATCCTCGTAGCCATATTCGGTGTGTACTCTATCGTGACGCTCGCTTGTGCGCAGCGTCGCAAGGAGATAGCCCTGCGCAAGATACATGGAGCCACGCTGACGGACATCCTCGGCATCTTTGTCAAGGAGTATGGCCTTATCGTGGCTGCCGCCTCGGCCGTAGCCTTCCCCATAGGCTATATCATCATGAAGCAGTGGATAGTGCAATACGTGAAGCAGGCGCCCATCGCCTGGTGGATATATGTGGGCATCTTCCTTGCCATCGTCCTGCTCATCGCCCTCTCGGTAGGCAGCCGTGTATGGCGCACGGTACGTGAGAATCCGGCCGAGGTGGTTAAGAGTGGAAATTAAGAAAAGAAATTTCTCTTCTTCAACATGAACTTCCATAAATTTACCACGAATGGGGGATGTTAGGCACTCCTTGGGGAGATAAATCTCCCTCCATCGTGGTGATATATATTGGCGAATCAGAGAACTTGTCACGGATGTGTATGAAATATGTAATATTTGTGTACGAATATGTGTACAGATTTTTGACTTAAGTCTTCGAATATCAGGAAATTGATCTGTTCAATGTGTACATTTGTTTTTCCTGCTACGTTCCTTTACTCTTTCGGATTCTTAGGTCCCTCGTATGTTTTCTTCTTTCTATCCGTATGTGATGTTCCTG
>JAFZFZ010000046.1 GCA_017557005.1 Bacteroidaceae bacterium
AACTTCTCATCTCCTCAAAAAGCATTTGGCCTTTATCTCCATTTATCTCCATTTAACTTCTCATCTCCTCAAAAAGCATTTGGCCTTTATCTCCATTTAACTACTACCTAAAGATAATATATAGCGCAAACTTACGCATTTTTTTCTTTTCCACAAACTTTATCCGCCACACATTGTTGGCATTGGAGAATATATCATAGAAAATAAAAGCGTATGAATACAATGGCAAAAAGTTTCCTCATCGGTTGTGCCGCCCTCTGCGGTGGTGCCACCTCCTCAGTAGCTTGTACAGGCATCTCGCTCACCGCCAAAGACGGTAGCTACGTGCAAGCCCGCACCATCGAGGGTGCAGCGCTCAAACTCATCAGCGAGTACGTCATCATCCCTCGCGGACAAGAGCTACAATCCTACACCCCCAATGCCCTCAACGGGCTTAAGTTTACCGCCAAGTACGGCGTCGTAGGCCTCTGCGTAGTGCAGAAGGAGTTCATTGCCGAAGGGGTCAACGAGGCAGGCCTCTCCACCGGCCTCTTCTTCTTCCCAAACTACGGCAGCTACCTCCCCTACAATCCACACGAAGCCTCTCATAGCGTGGGCGACCTCCAACTCAACGTATGGATGCTGACACAGTTTGCCACCGTCGACGAGGTGATGCAAGCCATCAACTCGGGCAAGGTGCGCGTGGTGGGCCTCGATGCTGATGCCGTGGTACACTACCGCATAGGCGACAAGAGCGGCCGTCAGGTAGTGCTCGAGTTTATCGATGGCGTGCCCCACTTCTACGACAACACCGTAGGCGTGCTTACCAACTCGCCCGGCTTCCCCTGGCACCTGGCCAACCTCAACAACTACGTCAACCTCGTCCCGGGTAGCGCCCCCAACCAACTACTTGGTGAGCAAGCGTTGAGTCCTTTTGGGGGCAACTCGGGCTTCCTCGGTCTGCCAGGCGATGCCACCCCTCCCTCACGCTTCGTGCGTGCTGCCTTCTACCGCAACACCGCACCTCAGCAGCCCGATGGCTTCAGCACCGTCACCCAGTGCTTCCACATCCTCAACAACTTCGACATCCCCATCGGCACCGAGCATAAGCGAGGCCAGGGTCCCGACATCCCTAGCGCCACCCAGTGGACCTCAGCCATTGACCTCACCAATGGCAAGGTATATTACAAGACCTCGTACAACAACCACATCCGCTGCATCGACGTGAGCAGCATCGACTTCGAGCATGTGAAGTACCAGTGGCACCCCATGGACAAGACCGAAGCCCAGCCCATAGAGATGATAAGCATCAAGTGATACTATAGTTATCCCGCAACAAACAACTAAAGCCGCCCCATTGGGACGGCTTTAGTCATATCTACATATCGTACGCTACGATTTATTTCTCCTTCAAGTCAACGAGGATGTTGAGCTCGTCGAGCTGAGCCTGCTCAAGAGGTGCAGGAGCATCAATCATCACGTCGCGGCCCGAGTTATTCTTCGGGAATGCGATACAGTCGCGGATGCTGTCGAGACCTGCGAAGAGGCTCACGAAGCGGTCCAGACCGTATGCCAAGCCACCGTGAGGGGGAGCACCATACTTGAACGCGCTGAGCAAGTAGCCAAACTGTGACTGTGCACGCTCCTCAGAGAAGCCAAGAATCTCGAATGCCTTCTTCTGCAACTCATTGTCGTGGATACGGATTGAACCACCACCCACTTCAACACCGTTGATAACCATGTCGTAAGCGTTAGCACGCACGGCAGCAGGGTTGGTATAGAGGAGTTCGATATCTTCGGGCTTGGGCGAAGTGAAGGGATGGTGCATAGCCATCAAGCGCTGCTCCTCTTCGCTCCACTCAAACATGGGGAAGTCTACCACCCAGAGACAAGCAAACTTATTCTTATCGCGCAATCCGAGCTGCTCAGCCACCTCGAGACGGAGTTCGCAGAGCTGCTTGCGGGTCTTCATAGTGTCATCACCAGAGAGGATGAGGATGAGGTCGCCGGGCTCGGCATTCATCGCAGCCTTCAACTGCTGCAGCACCTCCTGAGTATAGAACTTGTCTACGCTTGACTTCACAGTGCCATCAGCCTCTACGCGAGCATATACCATACCCTTAGCACCAATCTGCGGACGCTTCACATAGTCGGTCAGCGCATCCAACTGCTTGCGGGTATAGGTAGCAGCACCCTTAGCGCAGATACCACCGATATATTCAGCACCATCAAACACGCTGAAACCATGACCCTTGAGCACATCCATCAGCTCTACGAAGCGCATATCGAAGCGCAAGTCGGGCTTGTCGCTACCATAGTACTTCATAGCATCGTGCCATGTCATGCGGGGGAACTGCTCAGTCATCTCAATGCCGAGGATCGACTTGAACAAGTGCTTTGACATATCCTCGAAGAGAGAGATTACATCCTCCTGCTCCACGAACGACATCTCACAGTCGATCTGTGTAAACTCGGGCTGACGGTCGGCACGGAGGTCCTCATCGCGGAAGCACTTCACGATCTGGAAGTAGCGGTCGAAGCCCGATACCATCAAGATCTGCTTGAAGAGCTGGGGGCTCTGAGGCAATGCGTAGAACTGTCCGGGGTTCATGCGTGAAGGCACCACGAAGTCGCGTGCACCCTCAGGAGTAGAACCGATGAGGATAGGAGTCTCCACCTCAAGGAAGCCACGCTCGTCAAGGTAACGGCGCACCTCGAATGCCATCTTGTGGCGGAGCTCAAGGTTGCGGCGCACAGCATTACGACGCAGGTCGAGGTAGCGGTACTTCATACGGATATCGTCACCGCCATCGGTATTGTCCTCGATGGTGAAGGGAGGAGTCTGCGATGCATTGAGCACAGTCATCGCTTCAACGATGATCTCAATGTCACCCGTCTCAATCTTATTATTCTTGCTTGAGCGCTCGCTCACGGTACCTGTGATCTGGATCACATACTCGCGACCCAACTTATTGGCCTGCTCAGTGAGCGCAGCGTCGTGGTTCTCGTCAAATACCAACTGGGTGAGTCCGTAGCGGTCACGGAGGTCTACGAAAGTCATACCACCCATCTTACGGGTACGTTGCACCCAACCGGCCAACGTCACCTTCTGTCCTACATTGGAGATACGTAATTCTCCACAAGTATTCGTTCTGTACATAGATTTTACATTATATATAATGTGCAAAATTAGTGTAATTTTTCGATTATGCGAAAATAATAGAAATATATTTGCAAAAACAATAGGATTGGTATGGTTTTTCGTGTCGGTTTGCACTACCTTTAATCTGCTTCGCAGCTTGAAGATAGGCTGCGGTTCGGAACCTTTAGGTCGCTGGCCGAAGGCGATAGCCGTAGGGAAAAGCAAAATTTCAAATAAAAATTTGTTTTTTCGCTCGGTTTGCACTACCTTTAATCGGCTTCGCAGCTTGAAGATAGGCTGCGGTTCGGAAAAATCAAATAAAAAATTTGTTTTTTCGCTCACCTTGCACTATCTTTGCAGCGCTTTTCGATAAGAGAGCATTCGGGATGTAGTACAGTTGGTAGTATACTTGGTTTGGGACCAAGGGGTCGCACGTTCGAGTCGTGTCATCCCGACGAAAGAGAAGCGACGAAACATAGTTTCCGTCGCTTCTTTGTTTTTTTATTTACAACACCGCATTTATTCACTACACATATCACCCACCCTATGGCCGACAATTACCTGGAGAAGAAGATGGAAGAGTACCGTTCACGCGTGCAAGCCCCCTCAAAGAGCAAGGCGCCCACCCTCAACCAGTTGCTCATGCGCAACCGTAGCCACCGCAGCTACGACCCCACCCGCGCCATCAGCCTCGATGAGCTGCGCCGCATCATCAATGTCAACACCCGCATCCCCTCGGCCCGTAACCAGCAGTGTCTGCGCTTCCGTGCGGTCACTGGTGAGGAAAGTTCCCTCGTGCACCCCTACATCAAGTTGGGCGGTGCTCTCCCCCACCTGCACCTTCCCGCAGCAGGCAACGAGCCATCGGCCTACATCATCGTGTGCAGCACCACCGCCGAAGACCGCTGGATAGATATCGACCTCGGCATATCGGCCCAGAGCATGCTGCTCAAGGCCACCGAGATGGGACTCAACGGCATCTGCATCGGCGCCTTCAATGCCGACGCCATCACCCAAGCCTTCGCCCTCCCCTACAAGCCCCTGCTCCTCATCGCCCTGGGCAAAGGCATCGAGCACATCCAGCTCACCGAGATTGCCGCCACCGATAGCCACACCTACTACCGCACCGACGGCATCCACTACGTACCCAAGGTACGCTTAGATGACCTCATGCTGTAAGCCACACACCCTCGTCATACAAGCAATTATGCCCCGCCACCAACGTGACGGAGCATAATTTACCGCATGCGCGTAGCATCAGAAGATAGGATATCAGAGGACCCTATAGGATCAGATAGAACAAGCGCCTATTCCCTCTCATTAACCTCTCGCATCCTCTTCCGTCCTCTCATCATCCTCTAGCATCCTCCCCCTCCTCTCCAGTCCTCTAGCTCCCTCTCCTCTTCAGCTCAGCCTCCAGTTCCCTTATCCTAGCCTCCTGCCATTGGATGGTAGCCTCCATCTCGCGCATCTTGCGGTCCTGCTCGGCGCGATATCCAGTACGCACTCGGTGCATGCGCTCCTTCATGCCACCCTCCGTGCGAAATCGCTCCTCCAGCGTCACCAGGTAGCCATTCATCATCACATCTATCTGGCAACACAAGGTGTAGCCTATGTTCGCCATCTCCTCGTCGCTCCATTTTGCGAAGTAGGGCTCATAGTCCTCGAGGCGGTTGTGCGCACGCGTAAAGTCGTGCATCTTCGCATAGCGCGGATGCAGCTTATCCCATAGCGCCAGCTTGCGGGTGAGCAAGTAATCCTTGTAGTCCTCCCTCAGCTCGTGTATGCTCGAGCGCGCCACGTTGAGCAACTTCAGCTCCATCTCCGTCGAAGTCTTGCCATCCTCCGAGCCCTCGATGATGTTCTGCTTACCCGAGCGAGCCGCCTGCACCATCTGATCCACCGTGCGGTCGCCATGCTTCGGTAGGAAACGCTCACAGAAAACAAAGGTCATCTGATACAACGCCTCCGCCTTCTGATAGAAGCGCAGCTCCTTCCAGTTAGCCCCTTCGAGCAGTACCCGCTCACTTTGTTCGTTATAAGATCTATCGCTCATGGTGTGTGTGTCGTTAGTAATTATGGGTATTGTTATTGTTATAGGTTACTCTAGCCTCCTCTTCCAGCCCTCTTCCAGTCCTCTTCCAGCCCTCTTTCAGTCCTCTTCCAGTCCTCCTGTCTCCTCTACAGTCCTCTCACATCCTATCCTCTCCAGTCCTCCTGTCTCCTCTTCCATCCTCTCCAAGGATGCCTAGCATCATTCTACTTTATCAACATTCATTCAGTTAGAAAAACCAGGAGTTAAGAATAGATTTAGTCTCTCATGTAAATAATCCACAAAAATAGAGCCAAAAATCATAACGAGCAAGCCTCCGGCAAGAAAGTTTTCACACGTATCACCGCCGCGCACTAACGCCTCTGCAGAAATTGACGCTCAATTACTCCGGATTTATTCAAAAAAGCGGGTATATTATAAAATTGTTTCGGTGTTTTTTGAATGAAAAGACCCATCATTGCAGATTGCCTTTAGCCCCTTCGAGCAGTACCCGCTCACTTTGTTCGTTATAAGATCTATCGCTCATGATGTGTGTGTCGTTAGTAGTTATGGGTATTGTTATAGGTTACTCTAGCCTCCTCTTCCAGCCCTCTTTCAGTCCTCTAGCATCCTCTTCCAGTCCTCTCTAGTCCTCTTCTAATACCACTCCGTCCAACAAGAATCGCATCGAAGAGCAATCTGTTCGACAATCTCCTCACACTCCTCTGCAGATAATTCATTGATGTCGCGTGAGTCATTAGATTGCTTGAGATACTCTACGATGTCAGCCTTATAGATGCGCCATTTGGCAAACTCCTCCATAGTGAGGTCGACGATTTGTGCGGCACACTCATCGCTACACGCATAGCCGCCACACTCCATATACCAGCCCTCTTCCATGATAGCCCCACAATGTGTGCATACACGCATAGACTCCACATCGAGCCACCCACTGAGGATCTCCTCTCGCACATGGCCACCACCCTCCTCAATACACTCTTTGAGCATCCCAATTGCATATCTATCAAACCCTTCTACTATGTAGATAAGGAAGAAAAAGACCATTATTTAGATATCGTACAGAACATCTCACGTAACTTTACCGATGCTAAGAAAATGCGTGATAGAGTGGTTAACAAGACGTATTGCCAACCATTACCCAAATTGTCTATCGAACAAGAAGCAAACGATGAATAAATTATAAAGAAAGACCACCTAATGGCGGTCTTTCCAGTTTATTAGTTACTCGGAAGTTTCAATCACACTTCCCAACAACGTATCTCTAAACGAATTAAAGATGTTCAGCTTAATAGGCTTGTAGTCGGGCAGGCTCTCAAGGTATTCCAACTCAAACACCAAACGAGGGTCGGTGTCATGGCTTGCCTTGTTGATTTCGGCCTTGCTTCCGATACGTGCAACACGAATGAGATACAAATCCTTCACTCCCTTACCTTTGATGTAGGGCATGAAGTAGTATAACTTATTCAATGCGATTGTCGAGGGGAACGACTTTGTCTTACCAGTGTAGTAGACTTTGGTAGGTGCGCCGTCCAAGAAATAGTCTTGGTTGTCCAGTTTCACCAATCCTACAAGGAGATGCTTGGTGGGGTCTAATGTATAGGTCTTCTTCGGAGCATTTACCACAAGGTTTACATGCTCCTCTGCAAATAGGTCAAACTTGAATATAGGCTGCTTGTCACGCTTTGTATATATGGGATTGGAAGACACAGGCTCCTCGCCAAAGATTGCACGATACAGACTCTTTCCGACCACCTCAACTACACCACAAACGAGCGCATTACCCATCAAGAAAGCACGACGACCATCTGACACTTCGGGGTGGTATGTGTGATTGTCGGGGAACATATTCAAACGCTCCAACTCAATGGGGATAAGTCTGCGATATCGTCCCGATGGAGTCTGCACTACATGCTTAAAACGCGATGGAGCAGCACCACCTTCGCCAGTAATCATTGTGCGAGAGGGCTTGTCGAGATAATCGGGGAAAGCCATTCCGCCTTCGGAGAAGACATATTCATAGCCCTCCTTTGAAACGCGATTAATCTTCTTCGCTCCCTTCTCATATTGCCACTTGGGTAGCTCCTCGTCAGAAATGTAGAATTCTTCGGGCACAAACTCCTCATCTACCAAGATATCGCCAAGGGTCTGAATAGGACCATCATATACGGCCGTAGAATCCACAGAAAGGATATTGCGGTCAATCATGATTCCAGCAGTACCAAAGGGACTATCCTTCTTACCTTTATTGAAATTATCTGAAACCTCTTTGATGGTTCCCTCAATCTCAAATTGCGAAATGGTAGTTTTCTTCTGAACGAAGGGGAACGACTTGGCCATCACGCCATCATAGAAGAGCCAATTGTTTGCATCCTCTATTTGGTTAGCTACCACAGAATCCTTGCGATAACCCACGATGTAGGTTCTACGGCGTCTTTGAGGCATACCATAGTCAGCAGCATTGATAACACGCCACTCGACGATATAGCCCAAGTCGGATAATGATGCTAGGATGATTGCAAAGTCGCGACCACGCTGAGTTGCAGGCGAATTGATAATACGGTCTACATTTTCAAGGAATATATAGTTGGGGCGATTCCCGCCCTTTTCCTCAAGGATTCTATATATCTGCCACCAAAGCACACCCTTCTTTCCCTCGATACCTCCCGAGCGGCTAAGGGTAGCAGCCACTGAGTAGTCCTGACAGGGAAAACCACCAACCAACAAGTCATGGTCGGGGATTTCATTGGTGGGCACAGTGCATATATCTTTGTTTGAATGTCCTACGCTACCGAATCTTGCTCTATATGCCAACGAAGCATCTTGATGCTTTGTCGATGGCTCCCATTGGCTATTCCATACGGTTTGGTAAGCATCTGACGCACCTTCTAAGCCGATACGGAAACCTCCGACACCAGCAAAGAGTTCAACTACACGAATATTCATATTATTCATTTGTTTTGAGTTTCTTACTAATCTTAGACTTTACTATTTCAAGGATATAATCATTGTTGAGCCAAAAACACTTAGGCTGCACCCATATACCTTGTGGTGTTGCCACTACTTGCCCTTTTGTACCATGGGGTCGTACATGGCAAACTTTATTATTTGTTTTGGTTGTTATAAAATTATCATAATCTCCCTCTATCACCTTACCCTTTGTATCATTCCATAACCATTCTGTAATCTTCAAATCGGAGTAGGGCATATTCCAAAAGAAGGCTTTCTCAAGTCTCATGTTTTCCTTTCTACCATCAGCAGACTTACGAAAAACGACAAAGAAAAACTTTGAAGCTAGTGTCTTATGCCAATCAGATTCTTCCCATTCCTGGTTTGCGATATCGATAAATCTGATATAGGGAAAAGACATTGACTCCTTAATATAATCTCTGTTCGATTCAAGGGATATAGTCTTCAGGGAAATATCGGCATTCTCGAACTCTTTGATATGCTTTGATTGCACGCCAAAAATACTTCGACACACATTGTAAGCAAAATCCTTCGAACAGCAATCAAACTTTTTGTTCAGCTTGCGACCTATTTGAGTAATAGTTTTCCCATAGAAGGGTTTCATCTTTCTTTCAACCAGTTGTTCAAAAGTTTCTCCTTTCTTGTAAGCTCTTACACTCTTTACGATGTTTTCGCTGGAGTACTTCGTTTGAAGTTTTTTCAATTTTGAAGGAGAGATTCTCAATTGATGATTCAACTCTGCATCGAGATAAGATTCAAGAATTATTTTATTTATGTATCCTGGTTTGAGAGAATAAGCTCTTTGTTGAGCAAGTACATCTGAAAAAGGTTGCTTTCTCATCTCTGTTCCCGACTTGCGTCCTTTCATACAAGCGGCGAGATAGAAAGTCAATCCTTCGGACAACTCTTCGGCCTTACCATTAACTATGAACGAATGTATCGTATTCCAGTCATCCTTTATGATTTTCAAATCCTCTTCAGGGAACTGCCATGTCCTAATAAGTTTGAATATCATATCCACAGGGTCAACACCTGACTCGTGCAAATAGAACATCAAAAGCAGAAACTTATTCTTATGCCAAAAACTACTATCATCGAAACTTTTTGAGCCCTCTTCAATGTAGTTGATGATATTAAGCAAAAGACGTTCCTTCGCCACCATGCTATCATCTTTCAAAAGTTTCAATGGGGAACATTTAAGCTCAAGACCTGCTTCTGCAAAGTCTGGTCCCGATTCGGAGTTTGGTTCGTATTCGTAATGATAATACTCTACGGAATTTCCCAATCCCCCTTTTCCCTTAAACAACTTAGCTTCTGGATGTAATTCTTTTAAGGAATGCCCGAGTAGCATCATCCCATAGTCCACAATGGACCTTGGAGAACTTATATCATAAGGAAGTTTTGGGGTATTTTCCATACTACGTATTTATTATGTACAACACGGCATTACCTCACAAAGAAATACTGCGAAGCAATCTCATCAATGAGGTCACTATCAGCCTCCATAGTCTCCTCATCCTCGCGCACGAGTGAGCACAAAGGGAAGAAGTTGTCGGGGTTCTCCGCTTCATCCTCGCTTAGGATAGAGGGCTCACGGTCAGCATCTACATACACGCCATCGGCGGCATAGATGATGCATTCATTCTCCTCCAAGTAGGCCTCGATGAGGTCATATACCTTCTGCACGAATGCTCTCAAATCTTGTATGGTGTCTTGCTTCATAATACTTGTTTTAGATATATTGCAAAAATATACAATTCCCCCCAACGAGGCAAGTTTTTTCGCATTTACCTTTAATAACCGTTCTTTTTACCCGAAAATCGCACAAAATCACTAAAAAATCACCCCATTTACATCCATTTGGCAGCGTTCCTTCGCACCTGCCACCAAGGGAGAGGGTAATTATGAACGAGCGCAAGTTTACTTGCACTATGCCGAGCACTTACATTAATGAAATTGCTTAAACACTTATGATATTCTACCTGCAGGCAGAATATTTTCTGACTGCAAATAGAAACTCTTCTGACTGCAAGTAGAAACATCTCTCCCTGCAGGCAGAAAAAGTAAAAGACAAGTAGAACAGAAGAAATGCATTATTAACCCGCAACTTATGCCCATAACATTAGGGGAAACCGTAGACTTTTTATTATAAACATAAATATCTATAAATTGTCCACAAATATTTCCTTCTATCAGCTACTTTCAACGTTAACGATAACGAAAACAACGTGTTTTTACTAAGGTATCGGTTTCACAACGTAATCCAATGAAGCATAACACATTAACGACCGACACCCAGTATCGGTGGGGTGTCGGTCATCAATCATGAAAAAATAATAGAGTGAATGAAATCAAACACTATAGTGATTAGAAAAATTCAGTAAAGTGATTTCAAAAATTCTCTTTACCCAATTTTTTCATTACATGTATGTACCAAAAAAATTACAAGTCTACACGAGCTTCGTCTACAAAGGGACGTTCACTACTCACTGAAATCCCTTGATATAATTATAATTTCAAAGGGTGGCACATGGACTTTTGTACACAGTCGACAACTCGTGTAAACCTATTGGAAGAAACATAAAAACAAACAACAAAAAATCAGATAAACACATGAGGGTACATCAAAAAATGACGCACCCTCATGTTTACTGATTTGTCTGTATACGGGTTACACTTCCAATGCGCCGATGATGTCGCGCACAGATGAGAAGCCGTGGCGGTCGAGGTATTCGTTGATGCCGTCGACGATCTTACCTGTGATGGCGGGATCCATGAAGTTGGCGGTGCCCACCTCGATGGCTGAGGCTCCGGCAAGGAGGAACTCAATGGCGTCGGTAGCATTGCTGATGCCGCCCAAGCCTACGACGGGGATCTGCACGGCCTTGGCTACCTGCCATACCATGCGCAGGGCGATGGGCTTCACGGCAGGACCACTCATTCCGCCTGTAACGGTAGAGAGCAAGGGACGACGACGCTCGGCATCGATGGCCATACCCAGAAGGGTGTTGATGAGCGACACGCTATCGGCACCAGCTGCCTCGGCAGCACGGGCAATCTCGGTGATGTCGGTCACATTGGGTGAGAGCTTCACGATGAGGGTCTTGTCATATACCTGACGCACAGCACGCACTACCTCCTCGGCTCCCTTGGCGGTGACACCGAAGGCCATGCCGCCTTGCTTGACGTTGGGGCATGAGATATTGAGCTCGATGGCAGGGATGGCGTCCAAAGCATTGATGCGCTCGGCAGTGGCTACGTAGTCCTCGATGGCTGAGCCGCTGACGTTGACGATCATATTGGTCTTATAATCCTTGATGGTGGGATAGATGTGCTCGCAGAAGTAGTCGACACCTTTGTTCTGCAGGCCTACTGCATTGAGCATACCAGCAGGGGTCTCGGCCATACGGGGATAGGGGTTGCCCTCGCGGTGATGGAGGGTGGTACCCTTGACGATAACGCCGCCGAGGCGCTCGAGGTCAACGAAGTCGGCAAACTCGGTGCCGTAGCCGAATGTGCCCGATGCGGTCATCACCGGGTTGGCAAGCTGAAGCTTGCCTATGGATGTTCTTAAATCTGCCATGATAACTTGTCTATTGAAAATACGGGTCCTTCACTACATACGCATACGTGGCCTTGCTTGGTGTCTTCTACGCAGCAGAGGCAGGCGCCTACGCCGCAGGCCATCTTGTTCTCGAGCGATACCTCGCACGCTACGCCGGCTGCCTTGGCCCAACGGGCTACGGCTACCATCATGGGCTTGGGACCGCAGGTGTATACCTGATCAAACTGCTCGCGGGTGAGCACTGAGTGCTGGGTGACATAGCCTTGCTCGCCTACAGCACCGTTCTCGGTGGTGATGTATACGGGGCCTACCTTCTCATACTCAGCAATGCGCATGAGCTCGTTCTCGGTGCGGCTGCCCAAGAGGAAGGTGGGGGTGATGCCCATCTCCTTGAGCTTCTGACCCAGGTAGAGCAAGGGGGCTACGCCTACGCCACCACCAATGAGGAGCGGACGTACCGATGTATCGGCAGGGAGGGTGAAGCCATTGCCCAAGGGGAGCACGATGTTGACGGTGTCGCCGGGCTCGAGGGTGGCCATCCAACGGGTGCCATTGCCTACGAGTTGCACGAGGAGGCCGAGCTCGTTAGCTGCCTTGTCATAGTAGTGGATTGAGATGGGGCGACGGAGCAGCACGCTGGGTGTCTCGTCGATGCGCACCTCGACAAACTGACCGGGTACCATCTCGGGTAGCTGATCGTCGGCGGTGAGGCGCAACAGCACGAACTGGCGGCCTACGGCTACCGTTTCGCGCACTTTAAGATCAAGAATGTATTTCTTCATATTGGATATGATATTTGTCGGTGGAGTGTTACGATTTATGGCGGTTGGCACGCTTGCGGCGTATCTCGGCCTTCATCTTGGCCGAAGCTGAGTGGTGCTGGCCGGTGATGTAGGCTTTCTTCTTGGCTTTGGTCTTTACCTTCTCCTCTTTGGGACGATCTGAGGCGACCTTCTTGAACATGATGCCTTTGGTGAAGATATCTTCTGCGTTCATAGGGTTGTGTGCTGATTTACTGAATTAGTACTCCTTTGTGAAACTAAAGTTTAGTCGTCGCAACCGACGCTCATTACGCGTCGGCATCTTCTGCATCGTCGAAATCGAAGTCGTCGTCAAACTCGAAGTCGTCGTCAAACTCGTATTCAAAGTCGTCCATCTCATCGATGTCTTCGTACTCGATGGTGAGGTCGTCGTCCTGACCCATGGCGCGGAGTTCATCTTGCAACTTGCCCATGTCCTTGGCGCGGTGCACGAGGCTCTCCTTGCTGAGCTCGGCCTGGAAGTTTTCGCGGTTGAGCTCGTTCCACAAGATGTCTTTGAGCACGGATACGCCGGAGCCTGTAACGGATGATATGAACACGTGGGGAAGGTCGTCGGGGAGGGTCTCCTCGAGCATCTCTACGAGCTCCTCATCGAGCAGGTCGCACTTGGTGATGGCGAGCACGCGCTGCTTGCTGAGCATGTCGGGGTTGAAGGTGGCAAGCTCATTGAGCAGGATATCATACTCCTTGCGGATGTCGTCAGAGTCGCCAGGGATCATGAAGAGCAGCAATGAGTTGCGCTCGATGTGGCGAAGGAAGCGAAGGCCAAGGCCCTTGCCAGCACTGGCGCCCTCGATGATACCGGGGATATCGGCCATGACGAACGAGCGATTGTCGCGGTACGACACGATACCGAGGTTGGGTTCGAGGGTGGTAAAGGGATAGTTGGCTATCTTGGGCTTGGCAGCTGACACGGCAGCCAACAGGGTGGACTTACCGGCATTGGGGAAGCCTACGAGACCTACATCGGCCAGAAGCTTGAGCTCCATGATGACGGTGAGCTCCTGCATGGGCTCGCCAGGCTGCGCAAAGCGGGGTGCCTGACGGGTGGGTGTGGCAAAGTTGAAGTTACCCAAGCCACCACGACCGCCACGGAGGAGGATGACCTCTTGACCGTGCTCGGTGATATCGCACAGGTAGGCACCGGTCTCGGCATTGTAGACTACGGTACCGCAGGGTACTTCGATAATCTTGTCTTCGCCGTCCTTACCGCTACTCTTGTTCTTTGAGCCGTTGCCTCCATTACCAGCAAAGGCGTGACGATCGTAACGCAGGTGGAGCAGGGTCCAATAGTTGCGGTTGCCGCGGAGGATGATGTGTCCGCCACGTCCACCGTTGCCACCATCGGGGCCGCCATTGGGGTTGTACTTCACACGTCGCATGTGAGTACTACCACGACCTCCCTTACCTGAGCGGCAGTATATCTTTACATAATCTACAAAGTTGGTTTCAGCCATAAAAGTTTTAATTTAGAAGTTAGGAATTCGATTAATTTGCATGCAAAGTTACGAATTCCCAATATAATATCCCGTGAAACCTGTACACTGCCGTGTACAGGATTAGGAAACATATCAAAGGAGTGAACCTACGTAGCCGTTGATGACACGCACCATACCGTCGAGACCGAGGTCTTCACTGTAGGGGAACTCTTTGTATACGCCCTGACCCTTGAACCACTCGATGAGGGGTGCTGTCTGGTTATGGTATACAGCAAAGCGCTTCTTGATGGTCTCCTCATTGTCGTCGGCACGGCCCTCGAGGGTGGCACGACGAAGAAGACGAGCCATGAGGGTCTCCTCCTCTACCTGAATGTCGATCATGGCGGTGAGCTCCTGACCACGCTCCTCGAGCATCTTCTTCAAAGCCTCGGCCTGAGCGATGGTGCGGGGGAAACCGTCGAAGATAACACCCTTGCTATCCTGGAAGCTATCGTACACGCTGGCCAAGATGCCAATCATCAACTCGTCGGGGATGAGCTGGCCGTTGTCAATATAACCTTGGGCAATCTTACCCAGCTCGGTGCCGTTCTTGATCTCCTTGCGGAGTACATCACCAGTAGAGATGTGATCTAACTTAAATTCCTCAACAAGGCGGGCACTGTGGGTGCCTTTTCCTGAGCCAGGGGCTCCGAAAATTACAATGTTCAGCATAACTTTATTACCTATTATATATGTGTATTCTGATATATTTTAGTTTCGCAAACCCAAATTTTAGGAGTTAAAGGTATTAAATGGAAATATCGCTTCGCTCCTATGAAGTTAAATGCCAATACTCCTTTCGCGCGTTCAATACTAATGGCCTTTATCTCCATTTAACTCCATTTATCTTCTCAAAAACATTTGTCCTTTATCTCCATTTACATTTTACTCCACTACGGTGTAGATGTCCTTCAAGTTGCGGCCATAGCCATCGTAGTCGAGACCGTAACCTACGATGAAGTCATTGGGGATCTCCAATGCTATGTACTTCACATCGAGGGGTACCTTGAGCTTCTCGGGCTTGAGCAACAGGGTGCATACGTGGATTGCCTCAGGGTTGCGGGTGCCGAGACTCTCGAGCAACTTCTGCATGGTGCAGCCTGTGTCAATGATGTCCTCAATGACTACAATGGTGCGACCTGCGATGTTCTCTGACAAGCCGATAACCTCCTTGATGACACCGGTAGAAGAAACGCCCTCGTAAGAGGCCAACTTAACGAATGAAATCTCGGCAGGGATGGTGATGCGACGGAAGAGGTCGGCCGCAAACATGAAACTACCATTGAGAACGGCTAAGAACAGGGGGTTCTTGCCTTCGAGGTCGCGGCTGATCTGGGCAGCCAGGCGCTCAACCTCACAAAGAATCTTTGACTCGGGTATAGAGACTGCAAAGTCTTTGTCCTTGATTTTTATTACATCCATTTTTTCAGATATTATACGAAATTTCTACAAAATTAAATAAAATCCATTTATTCGAGAGCAAAAACTGAATTTATTTTTTAAGATTGGCGAAAATATCAACCAAAGAGTAGAGCAAACCAGAAAAATATAGTACCTTTACTCATTATTTAATATAGAAACTATCTACGTGATGAAGAAAATAGCAATAGTATCGGCTTTACTGCTGGGCGGAATGGCCTCGTATGCTCAGACAACCGTATCGAATTATACCCCCGGAGTGACGGCCGAGGGCGTGGTATACTACCTGCCCAAGACGGTGATAAACGTGAACGTGACCGTGGAGAAGACGACCTACACGCCGGGCGAACTGTGCCAATATGCTGACCGCTACCTGCGCATCAGCAACATATCGGACAAGGAGGATGTGCAGTGTGCCATCAAGGAGGTGACAGTAACCCCGAGCGCCATTGCCAACACGGAGAAGCCGTATCACATCAAATTTACTACCAACTCGGTGGCTCCGCTCGTGCAGCTCGACGAGGCGGGCATACTGATGGCTATCAACACCACACACCCCGAGAGCGACGCTGCCGAGAAGGCGAGCACCACCGATGCGAAGGAACTGAACCCACGCTCGTACATGACCGAGGAGATGCTAATGACGGGATCGAAGGCGAAGATGGCCGAACTGGTGGCAAAGGAGATATACAACATACGCGAGAGCAAGAGCCTGCTGCTGCGCGGACAAAATGACAATATGCCCAAGGATGGCGAAGCGCTGAGAATAATACTTGACGGCATCAACGAGCAGGAACAGGCACTGATGCAGCTCTTCGTGGGCACTACGGTGACTGAGGTGACTACGCAGACCTTCCAGGTGATACCGGAGAGCGACATCGAGCACTTGCTCCTGGGACGATTCTCACGCAAGCTGGGTGTGCTGCACAAGGATGACCTGGGTGGCGCTCCGCTATACATCGACATCAAGGGTAAGCAGGTGGCTGCTGCTGACACGGTGGCTACCACGGGTAAGAAGAAGCAGCTGATGCCTAAGACTAAGACCAAGCTGGACGGATTGGTATACAACCTGCCGGGAAAGGCTACCGTGAAGGTGTATAACAACACGACCACACTGGCCGAGGCTACCATGCCCCTGGCACAGTTTGGCACCGAGGAGACACTGGCCACAGCGCTCTTCACCAAGAAGAAGGATATCAAGATCACCCTGGAGCCGCACACAGGTGCGCTGCTGAAGGTGGAGGAGTAAACGAAAGGGGCTGCTACCCCACCCTAATATTCTAATATCTAACACACTGACCGAAGATGCATCGACAATACCGAGAGATACAAAGCCTGGAAGAGCTGCAACAGCTGCTGGCCACGAATGAGCGCATCGAGCGATGCGTGTTTCAGGACATGGACTTCTCGGCCATGCCGAGCGAGGAATGTACGTGCAGATACTACGACTGTCTGTTTATGGGCTGCACCTTCAGTAAGCCGATGCGTGTACAAATTGACAAGAGTTGCCTCATATTCTCGCACATCGACGTGCCCTACAACTGCTTCCGCAACACGCTATACGCGGCCGAGGAGCTCTACAAGGGTTACCGCATGGGAGTGCCCGAGAGCTATCAGCAGTGCTTCGATAGCGTAGTGTATCAGCACTACTTGCAGAAAGGCAAGTCGACAACGGACATTAAAGAGACACTGGCGCGAACACTGCACGACCATTCGATAAGTAACTCGCTACACGACCTGCTGGCCGAGTATGATGAGCGATTGGTGGTGGGCATCATGGGCGGACACGGACTAAAGCGAACCGACAAGGCATACCAGAAAATCGTACGCATCAGCAAGCGACTGACCGAGCAGGGCTACCTCATGATAAGCGGTGGCGGACCGGGAGCGATGGAGGCCACTCACTTAGGTGCATGGATGGCGGGCCGACTGGATGCGGAGGTGTATGACGCGATGCGAATACTGGCGCAAGCGCCTGCGTATACCGACCCCTTGTGGCTGGACACGGCATTTCAGGTGCGTACCAAGTATCCACAGACAACATTCAAGAGCGTGGGCGTGCCCACATGGCTCTACGGACACGAGCCGGCTACCCCATTTGCCACACACATAGCCAAGTACTTTGAGAACGCCATACGCGAAGATGGTATCCTGACCATCGCCAAGGGGGGCATCATCTATGCGCCGGGCAGTGCGGGTACCATGCAGGAGATATTCCAGGATGCGGTGCAAAACCACTACCTGAGCTTCGGGTATGCCAGCCCAATGGTGTTCCTCGACACAGACTACTGGACAAACGAGATGCCCGTGTTCCCCATGCTGAAAAAGCTATCTGAACAAGGCAAATATCGCAACCTCATACTGGACATTGCCGATGAGGAGGCAGAAATTATCGAAAGTATTAAACGATTTATACAAAAATAACGTTTCATTGATACTATATCAAACGAAATAACTAATTTTGCATCGTTAAAACGTGATAACAATTAGACAACATTTATAAACCAAACAGTTATGTACGGAAAGATTAAAGAACACCTGCAACAGGAACTTGCCGGCATCAAGGAAGCCGGACTTTACAAGAACGAACGTATCATCACTACCCCTCAGCGTGCCAACATCAAGTTGAACGATGGTAAGGATGTGCTCAACTTCTGTGCCAACAACTACCTCGGCTTGTCAGACAACCAGCGTCTGATTGATGCTGCTACCAAGGCTATGGAGACTCACGGCTACGGTATGTCATCAGTGCGCTTCATCTGCGGTACTCAGGACCTCCACAAGGAGCTCGAGGCTGCTATCTCTGACTACTTCAAGACCGAGGATACCATCCTCTACGCTGCTTGCTTCGATGCTAACGGTGGTGTATTTGAACCCCTCTTCACCGATGAGGATGCCATCATCTCTGACGCTTTGAACCACGCATCTATCATCGACGGTGTACGTCTCTGTAAGGCTAAGCGCTACCGCTATGCTAATGCTGACATGGCTGACCTCGAGCGTTGTCTCCAGGAGGCTCAGGCTCAGCGCTTCCGCATCATCGTAACCGACGGTGTGTTCTCAATGGACGGTAATGTGGCTCCGATGGATAAGATCTGTGACTTGGCAGAGAAGTACGACGCTCTCGTAATGGTTGACGAGTGCCACTCTGCTGGTGTAGTAGGTGCTACTGGTCACGGTGTGAGCGAGCAGTTCAACACCTATGGCCGTATCGATATCCACACCGGTACACTCGGTAAGGCATTCGGTGGTGCTATCGGTGGTTTCACCACTGGCCGCAAGGAGATCATCGACATGTTGCGTCAGCGCTCACGCCCCTACCTCTTCTCAAACTCTATTCCGCCTTCAGTAGTAGGTGCTTCTCTTGAGATGTTCAAGATCCTCAAGGAGAGCAACGACCTGCACACCAAGCAGCAGGAGAATGTGGTATACTTCCGCGAGAAGATGTTGGCTGCTGGCTTCGACATCAAGCCCACACAGTCGGCTATCTGCGCAGTGATGCTCTACGATGCTAAGCTCTCACAGGACTTTGCTAACCGCATGGCCGAGGAGGGTATCTACGTAACAGGTTTCTACTACCCCGTAGTACCGAAGGATCAGGCTCGTATCCGTGTACAGCTTTCAGCTGCTCACAGCCGCGAGGATCTCGACAAGGCTATCGCAGCCTTCACTAAGGTGGGTAAGGAACTGGGCGTAATCAAGTAATATCGCATACCAACAAAAAGAAGCACCGCATCACACGATGCGGTGCTTTTCTTATACCTATATATATAATAGGGATTATTCGAGCACGGTAACAGTCATTACCACATCCTCCTTGGGGCGGTCGCTACGGTCGGTAGCTGCCTTCTGAATCTTCTCTACTACCTCCAAGCCGCTGACAACCTCGCCAAATACGGTGTACTGATTGTCGAGGTGGGGAGTGCCGCCAAGTGTGGTGTAGGCCTCGATCTGCTCGGGAGTGAAGCTGAAGCCGGGGGTCTCCTTCAGGATCTTGTCGGTCTCAGCAGCAAGGCGGTTTTGCAACTCCATCAAGCCCTTACGGTCGCCACTCTGATACATAGCCTGGATACTATCGCGATGCTGAGCGGCCAAACCATTGAAAATCTGTTGGCCACGCTGACCATCGAGCTGGGTAGCCATCTGCTTCAACTCAGACTCGGTGTACTTCTTACCCCACACGATGTAGAACTGTGAACCTGATGAGCGGCGCTCGGGGTTCACCTGGTCGCCCTGACGAGCGGCACTGAGCACACCACGCTTGTGGAAGTATTGGGGATATACAAACTCTGCAGGGAGGGTATACGAAGGTCCGCCGCTACCGAGCTGCTTGCCAGCAGGTGCACCCTTTGAGTCGGGGTCACCACCCTGAATCATAAAGTCCTTGATGACGCGGTGGAAGAGTGTACTGTCATAGTATCCCTCACGAGCCAGCTTGAGGAAGTTGTCACGGTGTTCGGGAGTCTCATCATAGAGGCGCACCACAATGTCGCCATAGTTGGTACTGATGCGTACCTGGGGTGTTGTTGATTCCATTTCCTTATTTTTATTTGTTGATTGTGCAATTGCAAAACCGCCACACACGGCAAGCAGCAAAAATACGGCTGCTACTGCGTAACGGACAGATGATAGGGGCTTCTTCATTATATTAAATAGATTAAAGTGTTCGGTATGCAAAGGTACAACAAAGCACTGTTTGTTGCAAATTTTATTTTTGGCACTACGGCTTGTCATACGGATTACGACATTTTGTCAGCAATTGACAAAGGTGCGAGATATGGCACTGCGTTTGCAACTAATTATAGCGGAACGTTGTTTCCATATGAAATTGAAAATCCTATTTAATTTACAATTTGACGATTTACAATTTACTATTTATTTACAATTTGATTATTTAACAATTGGCAAGCAAATAAATCATAAATCAAACAATATGAAAACAGGTAACATTGGGGTAACGACCGAAAACATCTTCCCCATCATCAAGAAATTCCTTTACAGTGATCACGAGATTTTCCTCCGCGAGTTGGTCTCAAACGCCGTAGACGCTACACAGAAGCTCAAGACATATCAGCTCAAGGGCGACTTCAAGGGCGAGTTGGGTAGCCTCACCGTGCAGGTGAAGCTCGACAAGGAGGCTGGCACCATCACCATCAGCGACCGTGGTATCGGTATGACCGCTGAGGAGATTGACAAGTACATCAACCAGATTGCCTTCTCAGGCGCTAACGACTTCCTCGAGAAATATAAGAACGATGCCAATGCCATCATCGGCCACTTTGGTCTCGGTTTCTACTCTGCCTTCATGGTAGCCAAGAGTGTGGATATCATCACCCGTTCATACCGCGAGGAGGCTCAGGCCGTGAAGTGGAGCTGCGATGGTAGCCCCTCATACACCCTCGAAGAGTGTGACAAGGCCGACCGTGGTACCGACATTGTGCTCCACATCGACGATGACTGCAAGGAGTTCCTCGAAGAGAGCCGCTTGAGCAACTTGCTCACCAAGTACTGCCGCTTCCTGCCAGTACCTATCTCATTCGGGGCCCAGGCCCCCCTCTCATCCCCCCAAGGGGGGAAGACCCCGAACGATGATGCCAACCAGTCATCCCCCCTTGGGGGGAACGAGGGGGGCCGTATCATCAACGACACCAACCCCTTGTGGACACGCACTCCGAGCGAACTCACCGACGAGGACTACAAGAAGTTCTACCGTGACCTCTACCCCATGAGCGATGAGCCTTTGTTCTGGATTCACCTCAATGTAGACTACCCCTTCAACCTCACCGGTGTGCTCTACTTCCCCAAGATCAAGAGCAACATCGACTTGCAAAAGAATC
>JAFZFZ010000047.1 GCA_017557005.1 Bacteroidaceae bacterium
AGTAGTCACGAAGAATTGACAAACGTTCTTCTTCACTGTAACGTTGATGTTTTTTTCTCATACTGTCTACACATTTTAATGGTTATTAAATGTGTCTACCTATACCAGTATAAGACAGACGGGAATATTCGTAAGGCTTGCTTGGAGAAAACGTCCTTTTATCGTATCAGCACCTTAACCATCGCAGCGCGACTTCCTTCGTGACGCAGGCACTTTAACCGCAACCATCGGTTGCTTTCACCCGCAGCCTTGCTGCAAGTCATCGTCAACGTTAACGTTATCGTTGCAGCCATAGGCTGCCAACGCCAACCTATTTATAAACTTTTTTCACCAAGCGTTAATCTTTCAACGTTAACTTATAACCACTAACCCTTAACCTGCACCAATGGTGCGATTAACCTTTAATCGTTATTCACGAACCATAACCTTGATGATGGAGCCATCGCTCATAAGGATGATATTGAGGCCCACCTGCATGGTTTCGAGGCGCTCGCCAGCGGTGTTGTAGATTGCGATAGAGGTAACCACTGCGGTAGATGAATCTACAGAGTCATCTACATTGCCGTTATCATCGCCGTTGCCTTCATCGCCACCGGGAGTGTCGTCATCGCTGCCGTTGTCGTCGCCGTTGCCTTCATCGTCACCAGGAGTCTCGTCACCATTACCTTCATCATCGCCAGGAGTGTCGTCACCGCTGCCATTGTCGTCGCCGTTGCCTTCATCATCGCCAGGAGTGTCGTCATCATCGTCCTCTGCCATGCGATAGCTGATGCTACGCACCTTAGATGCTACGTTGCTATTGAGCTCGAGGTAAGCACGGAAAGCTTTGAGGCGATTGGTTTCAGGTGTTGCTGCCTGATAGAACACGTTATCGCTGATAAAGAAGGCGCCTGCGGGGACATAATCGCGAGCATACACACCCTTAAAAGTGATGTGCTCGGTTTCGGTATCATGCATCTGAGTATCCACCGTGGTTTTCCATGTCAATGAGATAGCAGGAACCTTATTGTTTTCAAACTGACCGGTATTGTCGGCGATGTAGCGCACCATATAGGGCACACCGGCCTGGATAGACTCGACTGTAGCAAACTGCAAGCTGAGTTCACCTGTAGCCTCATCATAGGTAGATGACTTCAACGTCTTCACCTCGTAATCGCCAAGCCACTCGGCCTTGAGATCAACGGGCAATACCATAGATGACCATGCGCGTGATTCGCCGTCACCAGTCATCACCTTGATAGGACGATTGATGGTGACACTGCTATACTCTCCATCGATACCGCTGAGGTCGTCCTCAGAGGTGTCGTAGAGTTCGAGAGGAATATCAAACATCAATGCACTGGACCACTTATTGAGCAGGCGGCAAGCCTCTTCACTGGTGATGGTCATGGTGGTACCATGACGAGGTGTGAAGATGCTGGTATTGGCCGAATTGCACTTGTAGGTAAAGTTGGTTAGGTCGGTACTGGTGCAGTACTGGTACATACTGCTGGTGTAGCAGTCGTACATCAACACCCATGTATCAGAATCAATCAAGCGGAATACCCCAGAACCCTCTACAGCCACATCGGTCTGCTGCAAATAGTTATACTCGGGTGTCCACTCGCCACGCAGGGTCTTTGCGGTAGCCTTCTGGATGCCGTTGCCCTGGCCTTCGGTCTTGAAGAACATGTGATACAAGCCGTTGTAGTATACGATATCGGCATCGATGGTGTTGTCGCCACCATGATTGTAGAGCACCTGCGGCTCGGTGAGGTCGGTAAAGTCCTCGTTGGCATACGAGTAGTAGGTGATGTAGTTCTTACCACTCTCACCGATGGCATAGTATACCATGTACTTATCTTCTTCGGGATCGTAGATGGTCTGCGGAGCCCATACCTGTGTGAGGGATTCACGATCGAAGCGGTGAGGCCAACGTGTGGGGAAGTCGATGGCCGAGTGGGTCCAGTTGACCATATCCTTCGAGCGGAGCAATACCAAACCGTCGTTAGAGCTCCAGCCTTCGCTCGACTTCATATCGGTAACCACCATATAGAAGTAACCATCGGCACCACGCAGGATATGGGGGTCGCGCACAGCCTTCTTCTTGGCTATATCCGAAGAATTGATGATGGGATTACCCTCGTTGAGCGGGGTATAGTTGTAACCATCCTTGCTGAGTGCAAAGCAGATCTGCTCCTGCCACTGTGAGTTACCATTGAAGTAGGCAAAGAGGTAGTACTTTACAGGGAGCTTGATGGCAAGTTTGATGGTAAACTCACGGGTAGCTGTAGCCGCACCCTTGGCAACGGTAGCGGTGAGCACCACCTTCTTCTGCTTGTCGGGATCCTGCTTGAGCAATTCACCATTGGCATCGAGATACTCGGGTGCACTTGAGGTCCAGGTGATGAGAGAACCGTTCTGACCCTTGACGGGGAGGTAGAGATTGCTCATGAGGTTATCAAGACGACCTTTGAGAACGATCGCATCGAGATCGTCCTGCACACAGCCGGCATCGTCCTTCTCCCAAGCAGGGACAACCACTTCGAACACCTTCTTGTCACTAACGCTGCCCTTCGTAAAGGTAGCAGTAAGGGTGACATGCGCATCGGGCTGACCATAAACGGGACGCACCACCTTACCTGTAGTGCTCACAACAGACTCATTAGAAGAGCTCCACTGGATGGTGATGCCATTTTCACCGAGGGTAGAGAGCTCTACATCATCGTAGAGCACCTCGGCACCGAGCGTAATCTTGGCCATCAAGGCTGCAATCTGCATCTTGTAGAGAGCGACGTTGAGGGCATCGAGGTCGGCAGTAAGGGTTGCCAAAGTAGCATTGTCAACTGCACCCTTGTAAATACGGAAGTCGTGATACATGGCATCCTTGAGGTAGGCATCGCCTACATAGCAGGGACGACCGAGGAAGTTGTAGGGAGTAGCACCCAGATCCATCGGTTCAAGAGAGATATTACCCGATACGGCAAGGTTGCCATCGACATAGATCTCGCCCTTGCCATTGGCCTGGCGATAGGTGATGGTGTGCCAGTCGCCATCGGTAAAGGGAGACTGACTGACGGTGAGCGCCTTCTCATTGCCCCAATGGGTGGTGCTGATAGCATAGCGCGAATCAGAAACACCGGCACGGAAGAAGATGCAACCGTTGGCCGCAGAAGCGATGTCGGTAGAGTTAGCAAAGGTATAGAGGAAATTACCATTACCTGACAAAGAGGTAGTGGTGGGTATATATACATTGGTAGAGATGGTGAAATCTTCGAGAGTGGCAACCACATCGCCCACTGAAGAACCCATATCGAAATAGCCATCGCTGCCACCCAAAGAGAGTACGGGATGACCACCCAATGTGGTGAATGAAGCATTGTTGTAGAGTTTACCGGTAAACTCGCCTACGCGGCTGCTTGCATCCTCGAAGGTAAAATGCACCTTGAGGCCATCGGCCGAATCGGCCTCCAACGCTGCCAGGTGAGCGGCATAGGCGCGCTCATAAGCTGCGTCGACCATAGCACAGAGTTTATCGGCAATAGCCTGAGAGGTAACAAAGCCATTGTTGTAGCAGAAGATGACAGGACTGATGTCGTATGCTGCCTGACCAGCGGCATTGAGTTGCATCACCTTCTCGTAGGTCTCATTGACCTTGTCGATCACCTGCTTGCGGTAAGCGATGGTAGGATCGATGACCACCTCACCGGTACCATAATACATGAGACGGAAGTTGTCGACACAGATCCATCCCTCGGTACGAGACTTACCTGTAGTGGCGGGCATATCTACCGAGAAGGCCACACTGGCTGGTGACGACATATTCACCTGACCTGAAGTAGCATACGAATCGCTCTTGAAGAGGCCATGAACATCGGCACCAATATTGGTTCCTGTATTCTGAGGAATAGCGACGCTACCCGCAGAGCCAAACTTGACAGATGCAGCTACAGTCTCCTCCTTGGCCGAGCCCGAACTTGAGGTTTTGTACTTTGCACGATAGAAACCTTCGAACGAAAGTTGGTAAGTACCGTTAGGAAGTGTACCCAGCTCTTGAGTCATCGTAACAGCAGAGGTGGTATTGACATAAGCATAGGTAGAATAGGCCATCGCATCGGCACCCCAGCCTGTACCTGTTCCCTTGAAGGGACCATTACCCGTAAGAGGGTTACCACTCCAATCAAAATTGGTCCAATGCTGCTTTGTCAATCCGTCTTCAAGTTCGATTACGTCAAAGTCGGCCGACTTCAACAGAGCTGTAAAGTTGAAGGGATAGTCGGCATTGGCCTTGGCCATCTCCGTACGGATGCGGTCGTCGGTAAGGAACACCCACTTCTGATTATCATCGGTAGCATTGTAGCCCACTCTGCGGATAGGCTTATGAGCCTCAGAAGGTGTAGTGGTGAGGTATGTGCCGTTTGAGCTCTTAATACGATACTGGTATGAGGTTCCACTAACAGGTTCGAGAGTCCATGAAGCAACATCCTGGGCTGCATCAAGATAGATATCTGTACCATTGCCAGGGAAGCCCAGATGGCCTCTTGAGCTCTTGAACAACCATGTGCTGCCACCGTTGCTGGTGGTTGCAGTAATAGGAGTACCTCCATTACCGGCTACTGCCTCAGTATAGTAAGCACCACCCCACTTAATGTATTCACCCATACCTACGTTCATTATATAATAGGTGGTACCATTCACCACCTGCTCACCTTCCCATGTGGGCTGCTTGTTGGTAGCATCACCACTCTCGATATCCTCCAATGTCCAGTTGTCCTCTTTCTCAGAATCGGTAAGGGGAGCACCGTTGGGATCGGTGATGGTAAAGTTAACGACTACGGGGAAGTGATCGCTAATAGCAATGCTGGTATCGTGGAGATAGCTATTGGCTTCGAGCACGAGGTCGCTCTCGGTAGTATTGATATAGAATACCTTATCAACAACCTCACCTTTCTGCGCGCCATAATCACTGGTCATAATGGAAGATGAGCCATAGGTAGGATAAACGCCATTCCACATATGCTCAATCCAAGCATCCTTGATAGTAAAACGACTATCAGCATTGAGCACATCGATGAATCCCGTCTTCAAATGTTCACGAGTATAGCGACAGTTGGTATCGCCCAAAACAATGACGGGGCGTTTGTTGTGATTGTTCTTGATATAGTTTGCCAATTGAGTAAGCTGCGTTTCACGTGCAACGATGTTCTTGTCTTTACCATTACTATCGTAATCGTCATCACTATCCGCCGTACCAGCATCCATATGAAGAACATAGACATCCACAGCAACACCATCCGCAAAAGTCACTGTATACACACGGAAGCCTTTGTTAATCATATTATCAGCACCATTGTCTCCAATATTAAACAAACCACTACCGCCATATTCGGAATTCCATGCGACTTTGGTTCCACCCGACATCGACAACTGCTTCAAACAAGCAAATCCCAATCCGTCGGTTGAATTGCTAGTGCTTGAGACCTTTCCGCCATGAGCACCAAAATTATAATAGTTACTCGCAGGGGCTGCTGTCAGTTCTGAGTGAAAGTTAAAATCCTCAGAAAAACCACAAAATGACCAACCCGAATTGGCAATAGCATTACAAAGTGCTGTAGCACCTGCCGCCTCTTTTCCATCGGGATTAATTTCAAATGTTAGGATTTTGTTAGGTAGTCCGTCCACATTGAGTGCTACAGCATTGAAGTTGTAGCTACGCTGCGCAAAGACTGAAGTGATAGCCATGCAGAGAGTGATGGCAAATAGTTGTACGCGCTTCATAAAGTCGTTCTTTATAGTAAATATTCGTTTGTTTGTCATAGGTTAGGTTATTTCTTCATAGTCATTTCATTTCAAGGTGCAAAGATACGAATAAGCGAGCGAAAAACAATACTTTGATTAAGAAAGCTTGCTTGCATAAGCAAAGTGTTGATTATTCTCAGCGAGTGAGAGTATCTTGGAGATTCTCTCAAAGATACGAATAAGCGAGCGAAAAACATGAAACTTGTTTCAGTTTTTTACAGCGAGTGAAATAACATCAAGCCTGCATGAAGATTTCAAAGCGAGCGAGAAATCTTAACATCGCATGATATTGGATTGATAAAAACAAACAACGGAGAACTCTTTTATTCTTTGAACACGAATTGCGCAAATAGCACGAATACGCACGACGCTATCGCTAGTGCTAAACTGTAGGAGGATTCGCGAACCGTTAGGCGTTAATCGTTCGACACGAAGCATTAAAAGAACATTCCCTGAGAACTGGATAAAAAGAAAAAAGCATCGATAATCGTGATTATCAATGCTTTCTCTCAGTCGGGGTGACTGGATTCGAACCAGCGACCACACGCCCCCCAGACGCGTACTCTAACCGGGCTGAGCTACACCCCGCTGCTCAATTGCGGTGCAAAAGACATACAAGCGAGCAAGTAAAAGCGTGCTTTTATTTTCAGCGAGCACAGTTGTCTTTCGCAATTGCGGTGCAAAGGTACTGCTTTTTTTTGACCACACAAACTTTTTCCTGTTTTTTTTCGCGTTTTGCGCATTTTTTTGCTACTTTTGTCGAAAACCTGATTCTAAGCAGATGCAAAAGACACTAAAATTCGCTAAAAGGTTGGTGGCCGACATCACACCCCCGACATCGAAAAGCATCAGCAATCGTGCATTGATGTTGCAAGCATTGTGTCGTGAACGCCGCTACACCATAGAGCGGCTGGCCGCATGCGACGATACCGAACACATGCAAGAGGGTATCGAGGCAAAGAAAGCCGGTGCTGCACTCGTCGACATCGGTGCTACGGGTACGGCCATGCGTTTCCTTACCGCATACCTGGCCATCACACCGGGCGAAACAACAATCACTGGCAGCGAACGCATGCAGCAACGCCCCATCGGAACATTGGTAGAGGCTTTGCGTACATTGGGAGCCGACATCACCTATATAAATAAGGAGGGATACCCCCCACTACGTATTCAAGGGAAGCCTTTGCAAGGTGGTACGTTGGAGATAGAGGCTGGCATCAGTTCGCAATACATATCGGCTCTACTGATGATAGGTCCCTGCATGAGCGAGGGACTGACCTTGAAGTTGAAAGGCAACATCGCTTCGCGCACTTATATAGAGTTGACATTGGATCTGATGCGACATTATGGAGCTACGGCCGAGTGGACTGACGAGCGCACCATACGCATAGAACCCGGACACTATGAGGACAAACCGCTTACCGTTGAGGGCGACTGGAGTGGGGCCTCCTATTGGTATGAACTAGCAGCCGTGGCAGCCCACTACGGATATGAGGTGGACATCCGCCTGCATGGCATGCGTGAAGACAGTCGACAGGGCGACCGAGTGGTGGCTGATTGGTTGAGGGTAGGGAAAGCCCCCCTCCTATCCCCCCAAGGGGGGAAGAGTATGCCCCATACCAACAGCACTATAAATCTCACTAATCATCATGTTTACATTGATTCTTTCCCCCAATGGGGGAATAAGAGGGAGGTCGAGCTCGACTTCACCCATTGCCCCGACATTGCACAAACCATGGCGGTGACCTATTGCTTGCTTGGCATACCCTTTACGTTCACAGGCATACAGAGCTTGCGCATCAAGGAGACCGACCGCGTGGCGGCGCTCATCAACGAGCTACGCAAACTCGGTTTTATACTACGCGCCGAAGGCGACGAACGCCTGGTATGGGACGGAACACGCTGCACTCCCGACGAGCATCCCGTGATAGCGACTTACGATGACCATCGGATGGCAATGGCATTCGCTCCGGCAGCCCTCTGCTTCGATGGACTGACAATAGAGAACCCCGAGGTGGTGACAAAATCTTATCCGGGATTTTGGGAAGACATGAGTCAATTTACAATTTAACAATTTACAATTTACTATTTATTTACGATTTGAATATTTAACAATTTGCCTCCGCAATGAGAGCAGAGGGATCACAATTCTGAATCCTATTTGATTTACTATTTAACAATTTACTATTTACAATTTATTTACAATTTGATTATTTAACAATTTGCCTCCGCAATGAGAGCAAAGAAATCATAAATCATAATTCATAAATCATAATTCAAAAACATGAACATAGCAGTATATAGCGCCATATTCTTGGTAGCACTCGTGATATTATCATTGGTAGGACGACTCATCAGAAAGAAAAATGGGGATGACGCCGTACCATCAACAACTGAGACACCAACAACCACACCTGCAGCACCCGAAGCTGAGAGCCCCATAGAGGAGGAAGAGGAATGCTGCGGCGAGCATGAAGTATGCGAGAAGGGTAAGATCAAACGTGCTCTGCGCACCGATATTGAATACTTTGACGACGAGGAGTTGGACCGCTTCCGCGGAACGGCTGCCGATGAGTATGACGACGATGCCGTAGAGGAGTTTCGCGAGGTACTCTACACCATGGACCCACGCGAAGTGGATGACTGGCTCAAAAGCCTCGAGTTGCGCGAGGTGGCATTGCCCGACGCTCTGAAGGACGAGGTGTTTATGTTGCTTCGTTGATTGGTTAAAGGTTAAAGCACCTTTGGTGCGGTGAAAGTTGCTGCGCAACGGTGAAAGCGCTAAAGCGCGGTGAAGGGTTAATGTTGAATGGTGAACGGTGAACGATTAATGATGAATGTTGAAGGGTGAAAGCCCTGCGGAAGGGTGAAAGTCGCGATGCGACGGTTAATTCCTTCAGACTCATTCAACACTCAACACGAAGCATTCAACAACTTAAATAAGTGGTAACTGACAAGCCAGGGCAATAAAACGAGGGAATCGGAGTTTTATATATAATAATATATAGAATATAATCATTGAAGAGAAAGTACGCACATATTTCAGCCCTTTTACTGGTGCTACTGCTTACTGCATGTGGCTCCACGAAGGTGAACACGGCACAGTCGCGATTCTACCAGGCATTTGTGACACGATTCAACGTGTATCACAACGGTCATGAGGCGTACAAGGAGGGACTTGATGCGCAAGAAAAGGCGCACAAGGACAACTACATGGAGATCATTCCACTCTTCAATATCAGTAAGGAAAGCACGCGCAAAGCTGGTAGCGGAAACTTTGATAAGGCAATAGAGAAATCGCAGAAGGCTATCAAGCTACACTCCATCAAGCAGAAACCAAAGAAAAAGGCAGGTCGCACACTCACCGAGGCCGACAAGCAGTGGTATGCCAAGAAGGAGTATAACCCCTACCTGCACCATGCATGGATGCTGATGGGAAAGGCGCAGTTCCAGAAAGGTGAATTTCTGGAAGCTGCCAGCACCTTCTCATACATCACCCGACTCTATAGCGAGGAGCCGGAGATTGTAGCTGAAGCACGCATGCGCATGGCGCAATGCTACGCCGAACTGGAGTGGAACTACGAGGCGGAGAACCTGCTCGGACAGATGAAACGCGACAGCATCCCCTATCAGCTGGCCGAGGAGTACAATGCCATCATGGCCTCGCACCTCTTAATACAAGAGCGCTTTGAAGAGGCACTACCCTATCTGGAGAAGGCAGTAAAGCGTTCGGGACGCACAAAGAAGCAGAAGACACGCGAATACTATCTCTTAGGACAGATACACAAGCACTTGGGCAACAAGCAACAAGCCTACGAAGCCTTCAGCAAGGTCATCAAGCAGAATCCACCCTACGAGATGGAGTTCAATGCTCGCATACAGCAAACAGAAACCGTGAGCGGTTCCACTGCACCCAAGATGCTGAAGACATTGCGCCGCATGGGCAAGGATCCGAACAACAAGGATTACTTGGACCAGGTGCACTATGCCATGGGCAACATACATCTGGCACAACGCGACACCGTAAATGCAGTAAAGGAATATGAGAAGGGTGCCGAGCTGAGCACGCGCAACGGCGTGGAGAAGGGAATCCTGCTATTGCAATTGGGAGAGATCTATTGGGAACAAGCCAAGTATGTAGACGCTCAGCGCTGCTATGGTGAGGCTATAGGACTTATCGACAAGGAGCACAAACAGTACGACATGGTAAACCTCCGCTCAACCATCCTCGACGAACTGGTGGAGCATACGGTGGCCATCGAACTGCAAGATAGTCTGCAACATCTCGCCACATTACCCGAAGAGGAGCTCTACAAGGTCATCGACAACCTCATAGCCGAGGTAATACGCCAAGAAGAAGAGGCCAAAAAGGCCGAAGAGGAGGCAGCCTTGATGGCTCGACGCGAAGAGGCGTTAGGCGCAGCCCAAGCCAGAGGGCCACAGATGAATACGCCTCAGATAAGCACGGGC
Organism: Bacteroidaceae bacterium; assembly: GCA_017557005.1. Lineage (GTDB taxonomy): Bacteria > Bacteroidota > Bacteroidia > Bacteroidales > Bacteroidaceae > UBA1189. Next base: position 10,249 of record JAFZFZ010000047.1, read on the forward strand.
GACAAGTCGTGGTACTTCTACAACGAACAACTGGTAGCGCAGGGAAAGAAGGATTTCCAGCAGAAATGGGGACGGCGCAAACTGGAGGACAACTGGCGCCGTTCAAACAAATCGGTACTGACGGATGACTCCTTCGAGGCTACAGACTACTCGGATGACGCAGAAAACACAGAACTATCGGACTCTACCATGACCGATTCATTGGCCATAACGACTCCCGATAGCTTCGTAACGGATCCACACGACCGAAAGTATTACCTGCAGCAGATACCCTTCACCGAGGAGCAGTTGGCCGAGTCGAACGATCTGTTACAAGAGGCCCTATTCCATGCGGGCATCATCTACAAGGATAGACTCGAGGATTTCGGACTGGCAGAGAAGACAATGCGAAGACTCAACACACAGTTCCCAGACTTTGAGCGTACCGACGAGGTGTACTACAACTTCTATCTCATGTATTCGCGATGGAAGCGATGGGATGATGCCGAGCGATACCGCCAGCTATTGCTTACCGAATACCCCTATAGCGACTATACGCTCACCATCAACGACCCCGAATATGCAGAGAATGCCATCCACGGCAAGCACATCGAGGACTCGCTGTATGCGACCACCTATGTTGCCTATCTTGATGGCATGCTAAGCGAAGTACAGAACAACGCGGTCCTTTCGGGCGAGAAATATCCGTTGGGGGTACATCGCCCTAAATTCATGTTCCTCAATGCTATGAGCAGCCTGCAACAGGGCGACCAATCGGGATTCCTCGTGCAACTCAAAGAGGTCGTGAGCAAGTATCCTGAGAATGAGATTAGCGCACTGGCAGGACTCATCGCCAAGGGCATGCAGGAGGGTCGCTTACTGACCTCAAACACATTGGGTAGCATCTGGAGCCGTCGCTTGGCTGCAGTGGGAGAGAAAGAGGCTGTAGCCGACAGCCTACGACCGGCGTTCAGCGCAGAACGTATCGCTCCCTTCACTTTCGTTTTGGCATACGAAGAGGGTACCGTAAACGAGAATCAGCTTCTGTATGAGGTGGCTCGCTACAACTTCACTAAATTCATGGTGAGAAACTTCGAGATGTCGACCTCAAAGCATGGGAACATCATCATGCTCCACGTGAAAGGCCTGCATAGCTATACGGAAGCATACCAATATATGCACCGCCTGTATGCTGACCCTGAAATGGCCACCAAGCTGAGCGGTATACGCGCATTGCTTATATCAGAAGAGAATATGGCATTGATGCTGAAGCATTATAGCATAGAGGAATATGCTGCATTCTATGATGCCAACTTTGCTACCCTACCCCGCATAGAAGAGAGTGTAGATGCACTCGATGAAGTCCGATTCGAAGATTAAAATCCTCCCTGCTCCACCAATGCTCGCGCCACAGTGAGATCAAAAGGAGTCGTCAACTTGATATTTTCACGATTACCTTCAACGAGGTGTACGGTTTCTCCTAAAGCTTCCACTACCGAGGCATCATCGGTGAATGCATCACAATAGGGCTGCTGATAGGCTCGACGCAACAAGGAAGCTCGGAAGGTCTGAGGAGTCTGCACCAAACGATAAGCATTGCGGTCAACCGTAACACTCTGTGAATGGACAATGGACAATGGACAATGGACAATTGCCTCCGGGTGGCTGGCATCACTATCTGCCCCATCCCCCCTCACTAACTGTCTTACCGTCTCCACAACAGGAATCACGGGCACAACAGCGCCCAACGATGCGGCATCCTGATAGCAACGTGACATCACTGCATGCGACACAAAGGGACGCACACCATCGTGCACTGCGACCAATGCTTCAGGAGCATCCACCAAGGACAGTCCGTTCTGCACGGAATGGAAACGGGTAGCACCGCCATTGGCTATCAGATGCGGCACAGCGAACTGATAATCGTGACACAATTGCTTCCAATAAGTTTGATGATCGGTAGGAAGCACAAGGATAATCTTTATGGAGTTGTCGTAGGCGTAGAAGGCATCGAGCGTACGCATAAGCACAGGACGCCCCTCAATGGGGATAAACTGCTTGGGCAACTCACCGCCCATACGCAGTCCTTTACCCCCTGCTACGATAATGGCATATTTCTGCATAGCGAATGAGAGAAGGTGCTTTAATTAAACTGCATTCCTTGTCTCAACTCATCGGCCTTCTCCACACCGCAGAAATGTTCCACGAAAGTAAAGCCAAGTTCCCAAGCTGCGCCAGGACCGCAGGCAGTGAAGATATTACCATCGCAGGTGACCTTAGCCGCCGTATACTCAGCACCTGTCATCGTATCCTCAAAACCGGGATAGCAAGTTGCTTTCTTTCCCTCAAGCAATCCCAAGCCGCCAAGCACGAGCGGAGCAGCACAGATGGCAGAAACAACAACCTCTTCAGAAGCCTTTTCTACGAGTAGTTTACCTAACGCCTTGTGAGCCTCAAGATTGGTAGCTCCTGGGAGTCCGCCAGGCAGGAAGAGCAACGCTGCATCGGCGTAGTCGAGTTCTGAGAACAATGCATCTGCTACGACAGGAATGCCATGAGCGCCCTGTACAACCAAGTTATCAGTAGTAGACACCATCACAACACGAAGTCCGGCACGGCGCATCACATCAACGGGAGCGAGGGCTTCTATCTCTTCGAAACCTTCTGCAAGAAACAGATACATTGTCTTCATACTCGTATAGATTTTGGTTACAACTATTTTAACTTAAAGTAGTAGGTAATGGTACCTGATTGGTTGTCGATACCATCAATCTGATTGAAACAAGCGCGCTTAGCAGCATCTTCTGCAGCCTTACGCAACTCGGGGTTCACCGTATTCGTACGACGGTTGATGCTTGTAGCGATCACCTTTCCTGCAGGATTTACCGTAATATTCACGACTACGCGGCCTTCGTCCTGCACCGTATTGATGGGCACGGGCAATCCTGAGCCCGAGATGCTACGACCATTCAAATCAAACGTTCCCTGCACGCCGAATCCTGTGGCCTTCTCAGCCTCTTCGGCTCCCTCTTCAATGCCTTGAACTCCCTCGGCTACGGGTTCAGCAGCTTCGCCCTTACTACCCGACTCAAAACCTTTACCAAAGGCACTGGCCATCTGCTGCGCTACACGCTCAGCAGCCTGACGCTCGGCTTCGGCACGTCGCTGTGCCTCAATCTCTTCAGCCGTAGGCATATCTACGGTAGGCTCATCGGGCTGTGTTATGAGGGGTTCGTCGACCTTTGGCTGAGGTTGTGTGAGCGGGGCATTCTGGATATTGGGAATATCGCTCTTTACAGAAGAGACCTCAGTGAACTGGTACGATTCGGTATATCCCTGCGCCAACTCGGCATTACCCAACATCACGGGTATACCGCTCTCCTCCTCCTGCATGGGAGTGCGCATAACCAGCAACACGAGCAGGAGTGCCAAAAGCACATGCACGACAAGTGTTGCCAAGATTCCGATTATTTGACTTCTCTCTAATTTCAACGTCTTTTCTTTTTATCCGGTTTGCGGGTAGCCAATACCATCTTGAACTGGTTCTCGTTGGCTATATTCAATACATTGACAATCTCGCGATAAGGCACACGCTCGTCAGCATAGAGTGCCACATACATTTCGGGCTCCTTCTGGGCACAATCCTGAAGGAAGGCGGCCAGTTCCTCGATATCGATAGGCATTTCATCCTCATTACCAAAAGCAGTGTAATAGTTCAACTCCTTATCGATGATTACGCGTGCGAGGGGTTTCGCCGAAGTCTGCTGCTTGCCTTGGGGAAGCAACACCTTGATAGCATTGGGGGTCACCATGGTAGAGGTGATCATGAAGAATATCAACAACAAGAAGATGATATCCGTCATTGAAGCCATGCTGAAGGAGGGCGATATTTTATTTCGTCTTTTTAAGCTCACGATAAATAAATTAGAAGTTATAATTTATAAATTAAAACGATTCCAGTAGAAAACTAAACGAACTCCTTGTCCAACAGGAAAGAGACTGATGGAGGATGTTTTAATTCTCATCCGCAATTTTTAATTTTTGAGGTCCATGAACGAAAGGGTCTGCGCCTCCAATGTATTGGTCACGTCGCCCACTCTGGATACGAGGTAGTTATAGGCAAACATCGCGATGATACCTACTACCAGACCACCGACAGTGGTAATCATAGCTTCGTAAATACCGCTTGAAAGTAGGGTGATATCAATATTGTTTCCAGCATTGGCCATCTCCCAGAAAGCCTTTACCATACCAAGAACGGTACCCAAGAAACCGATCATAGGAGCACCGGATGAGATAGTAGCCATAATGGAAAGACCCTTCTCCAACTTGGCGACCTCGAGGTTACCGGCATTCTCCAAAGCAGCCTGCACCTCAGCTGCAGGACGATCAAGACGCTCAAGGCCCTTCTCAATCATGTTTGAAGCGGGGGAATTGGTCACACGGCAATAGTTGATAGCCGACTTCAGTTCATCGGTCTTCACATAATCACGGATGCGCTCCATGAATACGGGATCTACCTTGGAAGCCTTCTTGATGACCGCCAAACGCTCAACAAAAATATAGACACAGATTACGGAAAGAAGTGCGAGGACAACCATTACCCAGCCGCCCTTTACAGCCATATCCCAAAGATTCATCTCATTTGCAGTCTCTACCATTTCGGTGAGTACAGGGTTCTCGGCCATCTCGGTCACGGCCTGTTCCATTTGTGCTTGTAATAACAACATTTCTAACTATTATTTAACTTTTTTACATTTCAATCATTCAAACACGCCTTGTAGCGTCGTATTGTCTCGGGCAATCCGAGATAGAGCGCATCACAAATCAGCGCATGGCCAATAGAGACCTCATCAAGATGGGGCACCTGCTTGGCAAAGTAAGCAAGGTTCTCCAGACTGAGGTCGTGACCGGCATTGAGGCCCAATCCGCACTTACGTGCAGCCTCAGCAGCAATGACGTAAGGAGCTACCGCCTGCTCGCGATCCGCAGCATAGCCTGCAGCATAAGGCTCGGTATAAAGTTCCACACGGTCAGCACCGGTCTTGGCTGCATTCTTGACCATCTCCACATCGGGATCAACAAAGATGGAGGTACGTATGCCTGCCTCCTTGAAAACAGCCACCACCTCTGACAAGAACTCCTGATGTGCTATTGTATCCCAACCGTGGTTGGAGGTTATCTGATCTGGGGCATCAGGCACAAGTGTCACCTGCGCAGGCTTCACCTGAAGCACCAATTCTACAAATTCAGCACTGGGATAGCCTTCGATATTAAATTCGGTCGACAACAAGGGACGCAATGCATATACATCGGCACGACGGATGTGGCGCTCGTCAGGGCGCGGATGCACGGTGATACCCTCACCACCCATAGATTCACAATCAAGGGCAAACTGACATACGTCGGGATTATTGCCACCACGTGCATTGCGCAACGTAGCCACCTTATTTATATTTACGCTTAGTTTCGTCATAAATCCGAAAAATGTATTACCTTTGCAATAAATCGCGAAGATAGCAAGACGCTTGCTGCAAAATAACAATGATTACTTTATATATTTTGCTCGTTTATCACTATCTTTGCTCTGAATTTTGCAATTTTCGCAAAATCGGTACAAAGTTAACACAATAAATTGACAATTGATAATTGGCTGATTGATAATTAGTGTTTAACTAACAATTTTAATTCTTAATTTCCTATTTTTTACATAAAACATGCGCTTCGCCCTATTTGGAAACACCCACGAGACCGGAAAGTCTGTTCATGCAGAGCAGCTACTACGTATCCTCGCCCACTATGGCGACGAGGTATATGCTTCGCCCGATTACTATCGTTTCTTGTGTAGCGGACAGGACATCAGCATCCATCCCGTAGGTGTCATCAACGACTACGCTGCACAGCATATCGACTTTGCCATCAGCCTTGGCGGTGATGGAACCTTCCTCAAGGCTGCGCATAGCATAGGCAACACGGGTGTCCCCATCATAGGCATCAACACGGGACGCTTAGGCTTTCTTGCCGATGTGTCGGCAAACGAGATGGAAAAATTCTTTGCAAAACTGCACGAAGGACACTATACGGTGCGCGAACGCAGCTTGCTGGAACTCATTCTCAACGATGATAGTACCCACCCCCACTACGCGCTCAATGAAATCACCGTATCGAAGCACGACAGTTCGTCAATGATTGCCGTACGAACCACGGTGGACGGCGAGCATTTAGCAACATACATGGGCGACGGACTACTCATTGCCACTCCTACGGGATCAACAGCCTACTCTCTCAGTGCAGGAGGACCTATCATCTATCCACAAGCTGACGTCTTTGTACTTACTGCCGTTGCTCCACATAGCCTCAACGTGCGCCCCATCGTCATCGCCGACGACAAGACCTTGCAACTCACCATAGAAAGCCGCAACGGCAGTTTTCTGGTAGCAGTAGATGGTATCAGCAGCAGCTATCCCGAACACACCACGCTCACCCTACGCAAAGCACCCTACACGACCCGCGTAGTAAAGCAAGAGGGAAGCACCTTCTTCCATACTCTACAAAAGAAGATGATGTGGGGAACCGACCCTCGAGAATAAAAGGGGAATTGGCATATCTAAAAAGAAACGGCAAATTATTTACCATCGGGGCATCCTGCCAAGATAACTACAATCTCGCCACGTGGCTCTGTTGCTGTAAAGTGAGCTATCACTTCTGCAAGCGTACCGCGTACTGTTTGCTCATGCAACTTTGAAATCTCACGACACACAGCTACTTCGCGCTCTGAACCAAAATATTCAGCAAACTGAGTGAGCGTCTTCAACAATCGATAGGGCGATTCGTAAAAGATCATCGTACGATGCTCGGCCTGGAGAGAGAGCAAACGAGTCTGTCGTCCCTTCTTCTGTGGTAAAAATCCCTCAAAACAGAAACGATCATTGGGCAATCCCGACGACACAAGTGCAGGCACAAAAGCCGTAGCACCCGGAAGACATTGCACCTCCACCCCATGGCGCACACATTCACGAACGAGCAAGAAACCAGGGTCGCTAATAGCGGGCGTACCCGCATCAGACACAAGTGCAACGGTTTCACCGGCCAACATACGTTGAACAAGAGGCTCGATCGTCTTATGCTCATTAAACTTATGATGCGACTGCAACGTATTCTTTATCTCATAATGCTTGAGCAAGATTCCACTCGTACGAGTATCTTCAGCCAAGATAAGATCGGCCTCCTTGAGTATACGGATTGCACGGAAGGTCATATCTTCCAAGTTTCCAACGGGAGTGGGCACTACATATAAACGTCCTGCGGGCATTGTCTTCTTATTTAAATAGGATTCATTTATTGACTACACTGCAAAAGTACGGATAAGATTTAAGATATTAAAGCAATAGAATTAAAAAAACAATTTCACCTACTATATGGATATAAAAAAAATCAGGGTCACCATATGGTAACCCTGATACTTATAGATGCTCGGTTTAGAAGTTTGCATTATTCGGTGTACGGGGGAAGGGGATGACGTCGCGAATGTTGGTCATACCAGTCACAAAGAGCAACAGACGCTCGAAACCGAGGCCGAAGCCTGAGTGGGGACATGTACCGTACTTGCGAGTATCGAGATACCACCACATATCCTTCATGGGGATACCGAGTTCCTCTACGCGAGTGAGCAACTTATTGTAGTCGGCCTCACGCTCTGAACCACCGATGATCTCGCCAATCTTGGGGAAGAGTACGTCCATGGCGCGAACGGTCTTGCCATCTTCGTTCTGCTTCATGTAGAAAGCCTTGATCTCCTTGGGATAGTCGGTAAGGATAACCGGACGCTTGAAGTGCTCCTCTACGAGGTAGCGTTCGTGCTCTGAAGCGAGGTCAGCACCCCAGAAGATGGGGAACTCAAACTTGTGACCGTTAGCTACTGCAGCCTCGAGAATCTCGATACCCTGGGTATAGGGGAGGCGTACGAAGTCCTCCTTGATAACGCCTTCGAGACGAGCGATGAGCTCCTTGTCGAACATATCGTTGAGGAACTTCACATCGTCGTAGCAGTGGTCGAGTGCCCAGCGTACGCAGTGCTTGATAAAGTCCTCTGCCAACTGCATGTTGTCGAAGATGTCGTTGAAGGCAACCTCGGGCTCAATCATCCAGAACTCAGCGAGGTGGCGCGGAGTGTTAGAGTTCTCGGCGCGGAAGGTGGGGCCGAAGGTGTAGATGGCACCCAGCGCAGTAGCTGCGAGCTCACCCTCGAGCTGTCCAGATACGGTGAGCGAAGCCTGCTTACCGAAGAAGTCGTTGTCGTAGTTGATGCTGCCGTTCTCATCCTTCTTCAAGTCGTAGAGGTTCATGGTGGTTACCTGGAACATCTGACCTGCACCCTCACAGTCTGAAGCGGTGATGATGGGTGTGTGGAAGTAGTAGAAGCCGCGCTCGTGGAAGAACTGGTGGATGGCAATTGCCATGTTGTGACGGATGCGGTATACAGCACCGAAGGTGTTGGTACGAGGACGAAGGTGAGCGATCTCACGGAGGAACTCCATAGAGTGACCCTTCTTCTGCAAGGGATAGGTATTGTCGCACTCACCCAATACCTCAATCTCGCGTGCCTGGATCTCAGCAGCCTGGCCTGCGCCTACTGACTGCACGAGTTCACCATTTACGCTGATACAAGCACCGGTCGTGATCTTCTTGAGCATCTCCTCGTCGAAGTTCTCGAGGTCTACTACAATCTGTATGTTCTTGATGGTTGAACCGTCGTTGAGCGCAATGAAGTTTACCTGCTTGCTACCACGACGAGTACGTACCCATCCTTTTACGTTAACCATAGCGCCAAAGTCGGTGTGCTGCAACAGGTCAACGATGCGTGTTCTGATGATTGTGTTCATAATATAGGCCCCCACTAACTCCCCCAGGGGGGAGAACTCCGACATCGTAGAGGAGTTAGATATGGGGAATTTATTAAATGGTTATTACTTTATTTATTCTATATAATATGTAGCAACGAGCCTCACCTCTCCCCCTTGGGGGAGTAAGGAGGGGGCACCTCTTACTCAAACGCTCCCATGCGCAGCATGTTCACTTCCTTCTCGGTGAGGAAACGCCAGTCGCCACGACGGAGGTTCTTCTTGGTGAGTCCGGCAAACTGTACACGGTCGAGACGGAGCACATGGTAACCCAATGCCTCGAACATACGACGCACGATACGGTTGCGGCCGCTGTGGATCTCTACGCCTACCATTGACTTGTCGGTATCTGAGGTGTAGCTTACCTCGTCAGCATGGATCTCGCCATCCTCGAGTTGGATGCCTGTAGCCAACTGATGCATATCGGCAGCAGTGAGGTTCTTGTCGAGACGTACGTGATAGATCTTCTTCTTGAGGAAGCGAGGGTGTGTAAGCTTTGAAGCCATCTCACCATCGTTAGTAAGAAGGAGTACACCTGTGGTGTTGCGGTCGAGACGACCTACGGGGTAGATACGCTCCTTGCAAGCACCCTTCACGAGATCCATTACAGTCTTACGATCTTGGGGATCCTCTACGGTGGTCACATAATCCTTCGGCTTATTAAGAAGGATGTAGATCTTACGCTCGATGCTGATAGTCTGGTCGTGGAAACGTACCTCATCACCCAATTTCACCTTGGTGCCAAGCTCCGTAACGATCTGTCCGTTTACGGCCACTACACCAGCAGTAATGAAATCATCAGCCTCACGGCGTGAGCATACACCTGCATTAGCAAGGTACTTGTTCAAACGGATAGGCTCGTTGGGATCCTTCATCTCCTCACGATACTGAATCTGTTTCTTCTTACTATATTTCTTATCGCCGAAGGCTCCGCCCTTCTTGAAGCCACCGCCGAATGCGGGACGCTGAGCATCACCACCCTCACGGTTGAATCGGGGACGTGCGCTATAGCCTTCGCCACCTTCGCGATTGAAACGAGGGCGGAAGGTATTCTCCGCATCTGAGTGCCATGAATTGCCCTGTTCGGGACGATTGTAAGAACGAGCAGGACGGCCATTCTCGGGACGACCGTAAGAGCGCTCGCGATTATAGTCACTATTGTAGCTGTTTCCACGGCTATAGGTGCGCTCGTTATTGTAGCTACGCTCGCCACCGAATGAACGCTCGCGGTTATAGCCTCCTTCATGGTTGCGCTCGCTATTGAAGCGGGGGCGATTGTTGTCAAAATTAGGATTGAACGAACTGCGTTGTGTACGTTCTACTTTCGCATAACGAGGTGCGCTACCCTCCTCGCGATTGAAGCGAGGACGCTGCGGACGGCTACCGCCATCAGTATTTCTCACGAAACGCTGACGCTGGCCCGCACGGTGACCTTCGTTGTTCCAACTGTTCTCGCGGTTGAACGATTTGCGCTCACCGCCTCTTTCTGACTCGAATCCGTCGAATCTGTTTACGTTGTCTGTACTCATTGTTGTTAGGTTAATTTATTGTTTACAGCCTCACGGCCTTAAATCGAATTGAAAATTGGAAATTGAGAGTTGAAAATTTGTAAAAGAAAAACTACCAAACGCCTATAAAGTTCGATTCGCGCCAATAATTTTTAATTTTCAATTAGCTTTGCTGAACTTTGGTCGCGTTCACTGTGTGATTGCAAGTAAACTTACATCACGTTCACTTACACAAACCTTCTCAATTGTCAATTAGTTTTACACTCCCGTATAGTTCCAAGGTGCGATCTCCTTGAGCTCGGCCTTCACGGCATCGCTCACGTCGAGACCATCGATAAACTCCTGCATTGACTCAGCAGTTACAGCAGCGTTGGTACGTGTGAGCGCCTTCAATGCTTCGTAAGGATTGGGGTATGCCTCACGACGAAGGATGGTCTGGATAGCCTCAGCAGCTACGTTCCAGCTATTGTCGAGATCACGACGGATAGCAGCTTCGTTGAGGAGGAGTTTACCAAGACCCTTGAGTGAGCTCTGGATGGCGATAGCGATGTGTCCGAAAGGAACACCTACATTACGCAATACAGTTGAATCGGTGAGGTCGCGCTGCAAGCGGCTGATGGGGAGCTTACTTGCCAAGTGCTCGAGGATAGCGTTAGCGATACCCAGGTTACCTTCGGCATTCTCGAAATCAATCGGGTTCACCTTATGAGGCATTGCGCTTGAGCCTACCTCGCCAGCCTTGATCTTCTGCTTGAAGTACTCCATAGAGATGTACTGCCAGAAGTCGCGGTTCATATCAATCATGATGGTATTGATGCGCTTGAGGGCATCGAAGATACCAGCCAAGAAGTCGTAGTTAGAGATTTGGGTGGTGTACTGCTCGCGCTGCAAGCCGAGGTAGTCGCTCACAAAACGGTTACCCACTGCCTTCCAATCGTAGGTGGGGTATGCCACATGGTGAGCGTTGTAGTTACCTGTAGCACCACCGAACTTTGCAGTCAAGGGGCAAGCCTTGAGCACTGCCAACTGCTGCTCCAAGCGGTATGCAAATACGCGCACCTCCTTACCGAGACGTGTGGGTGAAGCGGGCTGACCATGTGTCTTTGCAAGCATGGGGATAGCATCCCACTCGTCAGCATAAGTGTTGAGCTGAGCGATGAGCTGCTCAATAAGAGGGTAGTATACATCGTTCAATGCCTCCTTCACAGAGAGGGGCACTGAGGTGTTGTTAATGTCCTGTGAGGTCAAGCCAAAGTGTACGAACTCCTTGAAGGGGATGAGCGCGGGTTCCTTGTCAAACTGCTCCTTGATGAAGTACTCTACAGCCTTCACGTCATGGTTGGTTACACTCTCAATCTCCTTTACACGAGCGGCATCAGCCTCGGTGAACTGTTGGTAGATTCCACGCAGATAGGGGAACAAGGCCTTGTCAACGCCCTGCAACTGGGGCAAGGGAAGCTCGCAAAGCATGATAAAATACTCGATTTCAACACGTACGCGATAGCGGATGAGCGCATACTCAGAGAAATACTCGGCTAACTGTGCGGTCTTGCTTCTGTAGCGACCGTCAATGGGCGAAACTGCCGTAAGGATATCCAAATTCATGTTCTATATGATGATTATTTTGTGTCTTCCTAATCCCAAAACAAGCACTGCATCACTGCAACACCAGTTTCGGGCTGCAAAGGTACGAATAAACGAGCAATAAATATCAAGTTTACTTGAATATTTTTTACGGTGAGTGAAAGTACCTAAATGACTTCGTCATAAAGGTACGCTTTCTTATTTAGATAACGCGCGCGAAAGAAGGAAAGTTTTTCCAACATGCATAAAATTAGCACAACGAGAGGATGTGCAGATAGACAATCACCGCAGGAATGGCGAAAAGCATGCTATCGAGTCGGTCAAGGATACCACCATGCCCCGGCAAGATATGTCCAGAATCCTTGATACCGATATGACGCTTTATCATTGATTCAGTAAGATCACCCAATGTACCAAATACGACTACAACAAGTGCCATACCCACCCATTGCCATACGGTAAGGAAGGGGCAGAGATGGGCAACAACAACTGCGCTGGCCATTGTAAACAACGCACCACCAACAGCTCCCTCCCAAGATTTCTTAGGAGAGATGCGAGGATAGAGTCGATGCTTGCCAAACAATGTACCTGTAAGATAGGCTCCAGTATCATTGAGCCAGATAAAGACATACAGAGTCAGCGGAATAGCATAAAAGGGAGCCGAAGCACTAAAGCAGTCATAATGACTGAAAGCGAGCAGATTCACCAGCGACAATGGCACTACGACATAGGTCTGACTGAGCATCATCGCGCCAAGATTGGAGATCGGGTTGCTGTTGTTGCTAAACAGCTCTCGAATATAGCAGTACAGCAAAAACAACAGATAGGGGACAAATAGCACCAGCATGGAGAACCCCGTAAGGCTATTGAGCCAAAAAGCGAAGAAGAGATAAGAACTACCGACAATCATGAGAGGGCGACTAATCTGCACTTGCCCTCCATGAGAAAGGATTTTCAAAAACTCGTTCACCGCAAGTGCAGTCAGCAGCAGGAATAGGCCCGCAAAGCTGTATGGACTCAAATAGGTGCACAGCACCTGCACAGCAACAATTGCTATGGCAGTAAATAGACGGATAATAAAGTTTTTCATGTCGTCACGCTTTAATAATCTCAATGTGTGTTATTCCGTTTTCTCTTGATCAAAGTCGAAACCATCAAACAAGTTCTCATCCTTCGGCTTACGAGTGCGCTCGCTCTTAGGTTTGATGGGCTTAGAGTAATCGGGCGATTCGGTCAGCACGGGCGCTGCAGACGTCTCAGAAGCAGGCTGTGAGACTGAAGGGTTCACATCCGCCTCCTTTGCAGGTTCTGCAACAGGCTCAACAACGATTTCAGGGACTACGACCTCTTCGGTGGGTTCGGGCACAGCAGTCGGTTCTACAGTTTTAGCCTTCTTCGGTGCACGTTTTGCTGGTTTTTCGGGATTTTCCGTTTTATTCACCGTAGGTTCAAGAATCTCCTCACTACGTGATGCCCACTGACGCTTACCGAAGATACGCTCTGCGTCCTCTGCAAAGATCACCTCGCGTTCCATCAACAACTCAGCCAACTCGCGATGACCTTCACTATACTGAAGCAGCATGCGCTTAGCACGCTCATACTGCTCAGCGATGAGCGCCTTCACCTCGTTGTCGATAAGCTCGGCAGTCTTTTCGCTATAGGGTTTGTGGAACTGCTCCTGTGTGTTGTAGTAGCACAAATTAGGCAAGCGGTCGCCCATACCGGCATAAGCAATCATACCATAGGCTTGCTTGGTGACACGCTCAAGGTCGTTCATCGCACCGGTCGAGATGCGCCCGATAAAGAGTTCCTCTGCGGCACGACCGCCCAAGATAGCACACATCTCATCGAGCATCTGCTCCTTGGTTGTAATCTGACGCTCTTCAGGCAGATACCATGCAGCACCGAGGGCACGACCACGAGGCACAATGGTTACCTTCACCAAAGGATCGGCATACTGCAGATGCCAAGAGAGCGTAGCATGACCAGCCTCGTGAAGCGCAATCGTACGCTTCTCTTCCATGGTAAGCACCTTGGTCTTCTTCTCCAAGCCACCAATAATACGGTCTACTGCTGCCAGGAAATCCTCTTTGTCCACCGTATTCTTTCCATGACGAGCTGCGATGAGTGCAGCTTCGTTGCAAACATTGGCAATATCAGCACCCGAGAAACCTGGAGTCTGACGAGCCAAGAGGTCGATATCGAGCGACTTGTCGAGCTTCAAAGGACGCAGATGCACGCCAAAAACCTCTTTGCGCTCGTTAAGATCGGGAAGGTCGACATGAATCTGACGATCGAAACGACCCGCACGCAGCAATGCCTTGTCAAGAATGTCAACACGGTTGGTAGCCGCAAGAATGATAATGCCACTATTTGTACCAAAGCCATCCATCTCAGTCAGCAACTGGTTGAGCGTATTCTCACGTTCATCGTTACCGCCCATTGCGGGATTCTTTCCACGAGCACGTCCCACAGCATCAATCTCATCGATAAAGATGATACATGGAGCCTTCTCCTTGGCCTGACGGAAAAGATCGCGCACACGAGAAGCACCAACACCGACAAACATCTCCACAAAATCTGAGCCAGAAAGCGAGAAGAAAGGCACGTCAGCCTCACCAGCTACCGCCTTGGCCAACAAAGTTTTACCAGTTCCCGGAGGACCTACAAGCAAGGCTCCCTTAGGAATTTTACCTCCCAGTTCGGTGAATTTTTCAGGTTTCTTGAGGAACTCTACAATCTCTTGCACCTCCTGCTTAGCCTCGGCCTGACCTGCTACATCCTTAAAGGTTACACGATTGGCTCCACCCTTCTCAAAGAGCTGAGCCTTCGATTTGCCCACATTAAAGATTCCGCCAGCACCTCCTGCAGCTCCTCCACCGCCACCCATACGACGCATGATAAACACCCACACACCGATGAGCAAGATAAAGGGAAAGACATTCCAGAATATATTGCTAAGCGTATTATCGGTCTTCTTATAGTCGAGTTTTCCCTTAAAGGTTCCCGCCTTCTCCTGTTCGTCGAGATAACGATCAAGCGACTCGATAGAACCTACCTCAAGTGTCATCACCACGGGAGCATCAGTCTGCGCCGCAGATTGACCAAAGATACGTGCTACCGAGTCTGGAATAATGGTAAGCTCTACCTTATTATTATCGTATGCCACCACCTTCTCTACATATCCTTTAGCGACATACTCCTTAAATTCAGAATAAGTAATCGCGCGCGACATGTTGCCGCCGGAAGGACTCTTAAAGAGCAAGAAGGTCAGCGCAACAACAATAACCATATACAACCAAGAGAGGTTGAATTTGGGAGTCTTACCCGCGGGCTGAGCACCCCGTTTATTATTGGCAGGACGTTGCGGTTGTCGTTGATTGCTCATATCAGTCGAGGTTAGGAATCAAGTTTAAGCGAGCATCAGCCCAAAGATTCTCCAAATTATAGAATGTGCGATCCTCAGGCACGAAAATGTGCACCAATACATCGCTGTAATCCATAGCTACCCATCGAGCATTGCGCAATCCTTCCACTACGGTGGGTTTCACACCAAGGTGAATGCGTACATAATCGTTCACTGAGTCGGCAATGGCAGCCACTTGCGTAGGAGTATTACCTTCGCAAATAACAAAATACTT
This sequence comes from Bacteroidaceae bacterium, assembly GCA_017557005.1. Lineage (GTDB taxonomy): Bacteria > Bacteroidota > Bacteroidia > Bacteroidales > Bacteroidaceae > UBA1189. Next base: position 25,861 of record JAFZFZ010000047.1, read on the forward strand.
ACATACTGAGTTGTCTGTATCTGTGAGGTCAGCTACAACAATATCTTTTCCCTTCTTTTCTTGAATGCCCTCGGCAATTCGCTTCACCAATTCTTCGGTTTCGTACATATTATCTATTTTATCTCTATTCGTATATAATATTAACATGCAAAGATAGATTGTTTTCTCGAAAACATGCTCTTTGAAGAGCTAAAAAATACAATATTTGAGCTTTTTTAGGGAAATAATTAAAAAAAATGAAAAAAAATCGCCATTTATTTTGCAGTTAAAATGAATTGCACTACCTTTGCACCACGAAACGATTGGGCTATGGTGTAATGGTAACACTGCAGATTCTGGTCCTGCCTTTCCTGGTTCGAGTCCGGGTAGCCCAACGAAGTAAAACAAAGCCGATGCACATGTATCGGCTTTGTTGTTTTTTATACCATATACACTCCTACTTAAGAAACAAAAACATCCCCTCTTTGTTCCCCTGCACAAACTGCCGAAAGGAGACCTTGATATTGTCGCTCGCTTATTCGTATCTTTATGTTAAAACATGAAGAACTTGGGCGCTCGCTGAGAAAAACCAAAGTAAAACTTTGTTTTTCGCTCGCTTATTCGTATCTTTGCGCGAATTTGGAAAAGTAAGTACTAACTAATAAAACAATTTATTTATGTTTGAAGGACATCCTAAAGGTCTATGGGCATTAGCCCTCGCAAACACAGGTGAGCGCTTCGGCTACTACACCATGTTGGCAGTATTCCTGTTCTTTTTGCAGGACAATTTCGGTTTTTCAATGGGAACTTCCAGCTCTATCCAGGCTGCATTCCTCGGTATCGTTTACTTTGTACCCCTCTTCGGCGGTATGCTGGCCGACAAGTTCGGTTTTGGTAAGATGGTGACCAGTGGTATCGTCATCATGTTCCTTGGCTACTTGTTGCTTTCATTGCCTCTTGGCGCAGGAGCTATGGCTCTCGGCGTTATGGCATTGGCTCTGCTTTTCATTTGTATCGGTACTGGTCTCTTCAAGGGTAACTTGCAGGTACTTGTAGGTAACCTCTACGACGACCCCAAGTATTCAGCTAAGCGCGACGAAGGTTTCAGCATTTTCTACATGGCTATCAACCTCGGCTCTATGTTTGCTGCTGCTGTAGCCCTCTCTATCATGGCTTGGGCACAGGATTCAATGGGCATCAGCAAGGGCGACTCATACCACTACGCATTTGCTGTAGCATGTATCTCATTGATCCTCTCTATTGCTATCTACTACGCATTCCGTAAGACATTTGCTCATGCAGATCGCGCAAAGGTTGCCGCTAATGGCGCTGAGGTTGCAGAAGAGGAGCTTACACCCGCTCAAACCAAGGAGCGCATCATCTGCCTCTGCTTGGTATTTGCTGTGGTTATTTTCTTCTGGATGGCCTTCCACCAGAACGGTATCACCATGAACCAGTTTGCACGTGAATACACCGCTACTTCTGAGACAGGCTTCATGAGTCTCTTCCTCAGCAAGTCACTCAGCTTCACTGAGATACGCAGCTTCTGGAACCTCTTATTATGCGTAATCACCGTTTATGGCGTGCTCAACATCTTCCAGTCTAAGACAGCTAAGGGCAAGGCAGTTGCAGGCCTCATCGCTGTAGCATCTGTTGGCGTGCTCGTTTACAAGGCTATGAACGTAACTGGTTCTGTAGTAGTTGAAGCTCCCATCTTCCAGCAGTTCAACCCCTGCTTCGTAGTAGCCCTCACACCGATTATCGGTATCATCTTCGGAGCTTTAGCCAAGAAGGGTAAGGAGCCCTCTTCACCCATGAAGATTGGTCTCGGTATGCTCGTTGCTGCTATGGCATTCGTTGTGCTCTTAGTTGCTTCATGGTCTCTGCCCGCAGCAGAGGAACAAGCAGCCGCTGTAGCTGCAGGTACCGCCACATTGGTATCTCCCAACTGGCTCATCAGCACCTACTTCGTGTTGACTATTGCTGAGTTGTTGCTCTCGCCCATCGGTATCTCATTCGTATCAAAGGTAGCTCCTCCCAAGTACAAGGGTATGATGATGGGTGGATGGTTCGTGGCTACAGCCATCGGAAACTTCCTCATCATGGTTCCTGGTTTGATGTGGGGTATGAACCTCTCTATCATCTGGGGTGTACTCATCGGCATCTGCCTCCTTTCTGCAGCATTCATCTTCGCTATCCTCAAGCGTCTTGAGGCTGTTGCAAAGTAATCACAGCCAGGAAATCGCAATAGACAGGAGGGAAGCCCGCAGGCTTCCCTCCTGTCTTTACATATCAAGCCCCTACTCGTTAGATTCTCAACATTTCCATACTATATAAGCATTTAAGATGTATACGAATGTTAATCCATGGAATAACTTTGTAAACATCTGTTTTTTTTGTATTTTTGTCCCGTAAATGAGAAACACTCTTCACTTATGACAAGAAATACTTCACAACATTTTGCGAGACAAGTTTATGCATGGGCTATCTTCGCGTTCATGCTATGCCTTCCACAATTTCTTCAAGCCAGTGCAAACATCCTTTTACCAAAGGTAAAAATTGCCAATGAGATGGATAGCGGTGCTTTTGAATTAGGCCGCACAGTTAACATCACTTACAATGGCGCTGCACCATGCGCCCTGCTTGAAGAGGTGTTTACCGATAATGGTTGCACATTGGCAGAGGGAGGCGCCACGGTGATCGTTACCCTCGTTGACGAAATCCCTGGCGCATACGACTACGAGCTATATGGCTATGAGAATGAGGCATACACGTTGAAGGTTACAGGTAACCATATCGCTATCTCTGCGGCGAGCAATACCGGTGTTATCCGTGCCGCACAAACCCTCACCCAATTAGCCGAGGGATACGAAGAGAAGAATAGTGCCATTGGTTCGATAGAAATTACTGATTGGCCCGCCTTCAAATTGCGCGGATACATGCACGATGTGGGCCGCTCATTCATCCCTGCCGATGAATTGATAAAGCAGATTGAACTTTTCTCACGCTTCAAGGTGAACACCTTCCATTGGCACCTTACCGAGAATCAAGCTTGGCGTTTTGAGGTAAAAGCATATCCTGCGCTCACCTCTACCGCAAGCATGACTCGCCACGAGGGACAGTACTACACACAGGAGGATTGCAAGCGCGTGATGGCAGCTGCCAAGAAACATGGTATCATTGTAATTCCCGAGATTGACATGCCCGGTCATAGCGCAGCTTTTGAGCGTGCTATGGGATTCAATATGCAATCAGAAGACGGCAAGAAGGTATTGAAAGCAACACTCGACGAGGTGGTAGAAGTGTTTGCCGATGCCCCTTACATCCACATCGGTGGCGACGAGGTGAGCACTACAGCTGCATACCTCAATGAAATGATTGCCTATGTAGAGAGTAAAGGCAAGAAAGCGGGTATCTGGAACCCCATCAACGGCATCTCGCAAGATAATCTGAACGCTTCATTGGCACAGATGTGGGGAACCCGTGGTTACGTAGCTTCAGGGAAAGCCAATATCGACTGCCGATACAACTATACCAACCACTTTGACGTGTTTGCCGACCTCGTAGGTATCTATAAGAGCAACATCTACTACGAAAGCAAAGGTAACGCTACCGTTGCTGGTGCTATATCTGCTTGTTGGAACGACCGCAAAGTAGAAAGCGTGACCGACATCATGGCACAAAACAACATCTACGCCAACGTGATTGCTACAGCTGAGCGTGCCTGGATGGGTGGTGGCAAGCGTTATATTGACAACTGCACCAATGGCGGAACGAATGGTGGCGGTGGTGTAATGCTTCCCAACTCAGGCGACGAGTACGAGGAGTTTGCCGATTGGGAGCGTCGTTTTCTCTTCCACAAGGCTAATGCTTTGAAGGACGAGCCTATACCCTACGTTAAGCAGAGCAACGTACGCTGGCGCATCACTGATGCCTTCCCCAACGGCGGCAATGCAGCCAAGGTGTTCCCTCCCGAAGAGCAGATGAATGCCGCAGGCATACTGCCCGACACCTATACATACGATGGAACCACCTACCGCACAGGTATGGCAACAGGTGCAGGTATCTACCTCGCCCACACTTGGGGCAAGAGCATCATCAATGCCTACTATGAGGCTCCGGCCTATAACCAGACAGCCTATGCATGGACCTATGTCTACTCACCCGAAGCACAGACCGTAGGTGCTCAGATTGAGTTCCAAAACTATAGCCGCTCAGAACAAGATCCCGTACCTGCTGCAGGCAACTGGGACCTCTATGGCTCAAATATCTGGCTCAATGGCACCCCCATTCCTGCTCCCTCTTATGACAATACGGGCGTGAACATCAATAGCAAGGAGGTAACTCTGAAAAATGAGAATTTTGCCGCTCGCCGACCCATTGCCGTACAACTCAAGAAGGGTTGGAACAAGGTATTCCTCAAACTCCCCTACATAAATGCTGGATACCGTCTCGACAAATGGATGTTTACCTTTGTACTCACTGACCTTGATGGCGTGGCTGCAGTAGACGGACTCATCTACTCGCCCAACCAATGCATGGACGAGGCTGCCGAACAGGTGGCTGCCAAAATCAGTGAAGTAAAGCAAAATCGCGCAGCATACATTAACACACTGCCAGGCTATTGGCCCGAGAGTGCCGCAGCAAGCCTCGATGCCAAGATTGCCGAAATTGAAGACACCTTCTCTGAGGAGATGACAGCTGAGCAGCGTGCTGCACAACTCACCGAACTGGACAATGCATTGCAGGCCATGAAGAGCGCTTGCACAGCAGCCAATATGAATCAACCCGTTGCTACTACAGCAACTGACACCACCTATTATCGCATGTACACTCCGCTCCGCGAGAACCGTTACCCCACATCAAAGGGCGTAGGAGCCGAGATTATCGGCGAGCAGACCGCTACCGATAATTCGACATGGATGTTTGTAAAGCGTGCAGATAATAGCTATAACATCATCAATGCCGTAGACGGAAGCTACATTTCACCAGCGAGCAGCAACAATACCGCATTGCTCACATCGGGCTCAGTGCCTTCGGCTGGCTGGACCATCAAGCCCGCCGATGCAGCAGGTTACGTTATCATCACGAGTGGCAGTGCGCAGTTTAACCAAACAAACAGTGGGCACAGCTACAAGGTTTTTAATTGGGGCAGCGGTACCAACACCTCTGATACTGGCTGCAAATATGTTTTTGAAGAGGTGGAATACACTCCCGAGGACCTCGGGGGCAACGAAAGCAGCAACGACAATACATTCTACATTGCAGCACATACCAAACAAAGCGACGGAAGTTACATTGACCGCTACCTCTATGTCAGTAATGAAACACTAACCAATAGCACCAGCTATGACAAAGGGAACACAAGCTACGTATGGGAACTCGTGGCCAATGGCAGCGATGCTTACTACATCAAAAACGGCACAGGGAAATACCTCTCATATGCCAACAAAAGTCTGCAAGTGGCCGACGCCGCTTATAGTTTCCAATTCAAAAATGATGCCGTACACACAGGAGTAGGCGCCCAATCACTTTACAACCCCACCTCAACAGGTGGCAAATACATGGTAATGGCAGCCAACGGATCAGGATACAACCAAAACAGCACCCCCATCAATAACGGTTCTTGGAGTTCGGACTTTCTTCTCGTGCCTGCCGTCAACGCCCAAGGATTGAAATCACTAACCGTCATCAGCAACATCGCACTTGCCAACCCAATCTTCACTTGGAACTACAAGGAATTCGATACGACACCCTGTTATTTAGAGAAGGGAGAAACCATCACAAACCCTACATTGGCACTAAAGTCGCACAATGCCGCCTACAAGTTTGAGGGATTCTATACAGATGCGACCTACGCTACGCCATTAGCATCCACCACCATTGAAACTTTGGAAGAAAGCATCACCCTATATGCTAAATTCAGCCTCGACATCTTTTCTTCCAATTTTGGCGACAAGCCCTTACGCATACGCATGTTTCGCGACAACAGCTACACCGCAGGTATCAATGGAAACACTAACGGCGCAACCGGAACCACACAAGTCAGTGACTTGACAGCAACCAGCGAACTTTGGTATGTAGTAGGCACTGCAGATGCCTGCAAACTTTACAACAAGGCTACTGGCAGCGAATATAGTTTGAAAGTAAGCAGCACCTCTGATGGCTCAGCCGCCAGCATGGCCCAATCAGGCACCACATGGAAGATCATCACCAAGGATGGAGGCTATGCCATTGTCCCCTCAAACGCCACAGGCATGAGTATCAATGCATATGGAGGCAAAGGTGGACCGTTAAAGCTCTATAATGCTGGTGATCAGGGCGGATGGTGGATATTCGACATGGTATCAGCAAACACACTTACACTTAGCATTAACGTCGATGGCGAAGCATGGGAAGCCACACCCCGTGTAGCAGAGATGAATATGACCATCAATGGAGTGAGCAGTAGCACACGCATCAGCCAAAGTGTTGACGAGCAAACCTACTACCTTCCCGCAGGAGCATCCACCTTCTCACTCAGTTCGATGACCTATCGTGGATATACCTTCATTGGATTCGAAGAAAATGGCCGACTCATTGATGCATACGCCAATGCAGATGTCACTGAGAACCTCTCCATCAACGCACTATACCGCACTAACAACGAGCGAACCCTTTACTACACCCCCACCAATGGGAAGCCTTACCGCATTCCTGCCATTGCCACAGCACCTAATGGCGATATCTTCGCGATCTCTGATTATCGTCCTTGCGGCAACGACATAGGCTATGGTGAGGTAGATATCATGTGCCGTATATCAAAGGACAATGGAGCCAGTTGGGGCGATGAGTTTTTCGTAGCCAACGGAAAGGGTGGCGACACCAATGCTATGACTACAGGTTTTGGTGATGCCGCTATCGTGGCCGACCGCGATCAAAACAAACTCCTTGTAATGATGGTGTGCGGACGTACCGTGTGCCACAATGGCCGTTGGGACAAGAGCAAGATTGGCAACAAGACTGCCGATGCCATCAACCGCGTGGCACGTGTGTATGCCACCTATAACGAGACCACCAAGCAGTGGGATTGGACACAACCCGAGGAGGTGACCGACCACATCTACTCACTCTTCCTCAATGGAGAAACACCTACTGTCACTTCTATGTTTATCGGTTCGGGTAAGATATGCCAAAGCCGTATGGTGAAAAAGAGTGACTACTACCGCCTCTACTGTTCTATGTGGACTCGTGATGGCGGTAACCGCGTTATCTATTCTGACGACTTCGGCGGTTCATGGAATGTGCTTGGCAGCATCAATGACCGCCCCGCACCTGGTGGTGATGAGCCCAAGGTAGAAGAACTCCCCGATGGTACCATTGTACTCAGTAGCCGCAAGGGCGGAGGTCGTTACTTCAATCTCTTCACCTTCAAGGACAACACCTACACCTCAGGCAAGTGGAATACGGCAGTTGCGAGCAATGAGGTGAGTAACGGACTCAGCTTTGGAGGAAACAGCACCAATGGCGAAATCTATAAGGTACCCGTCATCCGCAACAACGACGGTGTCAAGTGCGATATCATGCTACAATCCATTCCTACAGGAAGTGGAAGAACTGACGTGGCCATCTTCTACAAGGAGATGGAGTACAAGGCAGACGGCGCCAACAAGTATACACCTACTACCTTCTCGCAAGGTTGGACCAAAGGCAAGCACGTGAGCACCAAGGGTTCATGCTACTCGACCATGATTCTCCAAGCCGACGGACGCATCGCCTTCCTTTTTGAGGAGGAACCCGGCAACTATTGCATTGTATATATTCCCTACACCATAGAGGAGATTACCGGTGGAGCCTATACAATTGACGCAGAAGCAACAAGCATCAACCCTATACCTTCATCAACCAACCATTCACCATCATCAGCGATCTATGACCTTCTCGGACGCCGCGTACACAAAGCCTCCAAGGGAATATACATCGTCGATGGCAAGAAAGTAATATTTTAATTAAAGCAAACAATGAGAAGCAAACTATTCATCCCCCTACTGATTGGTTCCATGCTATGCACAACAGCATTGCATGCCAATAATAATGAGACAAATGAGGCTACACCCGACAAGACCAATTGGAAGACACTCTACCGCACTCCCGATGCCAATGGAAAGCCTTATCGCATTCCCGCAATAGCCACCGCACCAAACGGAGACATCTTCGCCATCTCTGACAACAGACCTTGCGGCAATGACATCGGCTATGGCGAGGTGGACATCAAATGTCGCATCTCTACAGACAACGGATCCACTTGGGGTGAGGAGTTCTTCATTGCCAATGGCCAAGGAGGCGACATCAATGTTATGGCCACAGGCTTCGGCGATGCAGCCATCGTAGCTGACCGCAAGCAAAACAAACTACTTGCGATGATGGTATGCGGACGTACCGTATGTTGGTACGGACGTTGGCACCCCGACTCAACCCTCACTTCAAGCAACATCAACCGCGTAGCCCGCGTGTATGCTACCTATAATAAGAAAACGCGCGCGTGGGAGTGGACCGAACCCGTAGAGATCACCAACGATATCTACTCACTCTTCCTCGACAATGACAAGCCTACTGTATCGTCCATGTTTATAGGTTCGGGTAAGATTTGCCAAAGCCGTATCGTAAAGAAGGGCGATTACTATCGTCTTTATTGTGCTATGTGGACACGCGACGGAGGTAACCGCGTCATCTACTCCGACGACTTTGGTGCATCGTGGAACGTACTCGGAACAGTATCAGACCGCCCCGCCCCTCAAGGCGACGAACCCAAGTGTGAAGAATTGTCCGATGGTACAGTCGTACTTAGCAGCCGCAAAGGCTCTGGCCGTTACTTCAACCTCTTCACCTTCAGTGACGACAGCTACACAGCTGGCACTTGGGATGTTGCTGCATCCAGCAATGATACACCCGACGGACTTTCATTTGGCAGCAATAGCACCAATGGCGAAATCATGCTCATCAAGGCCATCCGCAAGAGTGATGGTACCAAGTGCGACCTCATGCTGCAGTCTGCCCCTACCGGTAATGGCCGCAGCCACGTATCCATTTTCTATAAAGAGATGGAGTATAGTGCCGACGGCACCAATGCGTATACCCCCAACACCTTCTCACAAGGATGGATCAAGGGCATACAAGCAAGCGACTGCGGCTCAGCATACTCAACCATGGCTCTACAGAAGGATGGTCGCGTAGGCTTCCTCTACGAAGAGGAACCGGGATGGTACAATATTGTATATGCTCCGCTCAGCATCGAAGAGATTACCGATGGAGCCTACACCATCGACTACAAAAGAAACTCACCCAAGAGACCCAGAAAACAATCAAATAAATAATCTATAAAACAATTAAACTATTCAATCATGAAGAAATTATTATTTCTTTTCTGTATTGCTCTTGCGTCATGCACATCCAAGGCGCAAGGAGTATTACCCGAGTTCTCAACCGAAGAGGCCCCGGTATGGTACTACATCCAATTCAAGACAGGTGGTGGTATCCTCAGCGATGAAGGCACTGGTAAGGTCATGAAGACTGCCACTGCAGCAGCAGGCCCCAACCAATTTGCTCTTATTGGCGAACAGAACAATTTTTATCTGAAGTGCCGCACTGGCAACTATGTGTATTTCACCAACGGTGCCTACACCACATCTGCCTCAGAAAAGACATCGCTCAAACTTGTTCAAAGTGGCTACGATGCCTCATGTTGGGAGATTCAGCGTCCTGCAAGCGGACAGTGCATGAACCAGTACCAAGGTGCTGGCATTGGCCGCGAACTCCACGAGTGGTATGCTAACGACGTGAACAATCCCGTACAGTTTATCAGCGAGATGCCGCGTCCTATCCCCGACATTTTCAGTTTCGAAGATGACCCCACATATTACTATGTGCAGTTCAACGCCGGCAGCAACGTTCTGAGCGACAAAGGAAATGGCAACAACCTCAAGACAGCCATCATTGCCAATAGCGCAGAAAACCATTGGATGTTTGTTGGTTCGCCCAGCAACTTCTACATGAAGAGCGAGAAGGGCAACTACGTACACTACAACGGCAGCCGTTTTGCTGCATCAAACACGTCGAAGACTGCGTTGAAGATTGTAGCCACAAGCAATAGCGGTGCACAAGGATGCTGGGAGATTCAGCGCGTCGACGGTGGCGGTAAGAGCATGAACCAATGGGGTGGAACAGCCACTGGCAATGAGCTCGGTGAATGGAATGCCGGCGACAACAACAACCCCGTACGCGTAGAGATTGCTAAGAGCGTAGCTCCCCTCTTCTCTGTAGCCAACGATGAGAGCATCTGGTATTTCATCAACTTCTGCAACACAGGCAACTACCTGGCTGATAAGGGCGAAGGCAACACCTTGCAGACAGCCAAGCTCGACCACATCAACAACTTCGTATGGAAGTTTGAGGGTACCATTGACAATTTCCAACTCATCAACAAAGAGGGCCGCTATGCAGCAATTGCAGGCAGCAAGGTCATTGCACAGACAGAGCCCTATGCTCCGGGTTGGAAACTCCAAGAGACCACCTACTCTAAGTACCCGCACAAATATGAGTTGCACTCTAATGATGCAACACTTGCCAAGCCCGCCATTGCAGGTGCAGGTGTCGATCAAGATGCAACACTCAACACCATCAACCAGGCTAAGAACCCCATCAGTTTGACTGCCGAGGAGGATATCGAGCACATCGAGTTTGCCTTCACTGGCACCAAGAGTTTCACTCCCGAGAATGCCCTTACCCTCTGGTACGACCAACCTGCTACCACTACAGATGTGAAGAATATTTGGATGGAGTACTCACTCCCCATCGGTAACGGTCAGCTTGGCGCATGTCTTTTCGGAGGTATCTGGAGAGATGAGATTCAGTTCAACGAGAAGACCCTTTGGACAGGCGGTCCTAACGACATGGGCGGCTACGGCCAGTACAAGAACTTCGGTTCAATCTTCGTAGAGGACCTCTCAGGTAACCTCGGTTTTGGTAGCATCAATTCAGCCAAGAACTATGTTCGCTGGCTCGACATTGAGAATGGTACTGCAGGCGTACGCTACACCGATTACGACGAATCTACCACTTATGAGCGCACCTACTTCTCTTCTGAGCCCGACCAAGTAGTAGCAGCACGCTATAGCGCTACTGGCGACAACAAGCTCACCCTCCAGTTCAGCTATGCTCCGGGCGAAGGCATCAGCGCATCAGCAGTGACCTATGCCGATAGTGAAGCTACCTTTAATGGCAAGCTCACCACCGTGAGCTACAACACCCGCTTCCGCGTAGTGCCCACTGGCGAGAAGGCCAGCGTGAAGGCAACAGAAAAGGGTATCGTTGTTGAGAATGCTGATGAGGTACTCCTCCTCATGACAGCAGGTACCGACTACGACTCATCAGTAAAGAGCATGGTGTCAGGCACCAACGAATTGCCCAATGTAATAAAGAATCGCGTAAAGGCAGCTTCAGAGAAGGGTTGGAATGCATTGTATGCAGATCATGTTGCAAACTTCAAGGGTTATATGGGCCGCGTTAAGTTGCAGTTTGACGGTGCAGCCGTACCTACCATACCCACCAACAAACTCGTTGACAACTATAGCTCTAACCACAAGACAGGTAAGGAGTCGCACGTACTCTTCCTCGAGCAGCTCTACTTCGCATATGGTCGCTACCTGCTCATCTCAAGCTCACGCGGCATCAACGTGCCCAACAACTTGCAGGGTATCTGGAACGACAAGAGCCAGGCACCTTGGAACTCAGACATCCACACCAACATCAACATTCAGATGAACTACTGGCCTGCTGAGCCCACCAACCTCTCAGAGTTGCACGAGCCCCTGCTCGACTACATCATCACCATGGCAGCAGGCGACAACTGGAAGGCTGCAGCTAAGCGCGGTGGCGTATCGAAGGGCTGGACCGTCTTCACCGAGTCAAACATCTTCGGTGGCATGAGCACTTGGGGTAGCAACTACTTCGTAGCCAACGTATGGTACTGCTCACACCTGTGGCAGCACTACCGCTACACCCTCGACAAGGAGTACCTCCTACGCGCCTTCCCCGCCATGTGGAGCTGCGCTGAGTTCTGGTTTGAGCGCATGATTAAGGACCGCAAGGTAAAAGACGGAACCTACGTATGTCCCGACGAATATTCACCTGAACAGAACGACCATCCCACAGAGGATGCTACAGCACACTCACAGCAGATGGTATACATGCACCTCGTATACACCAAGCAGGCTATCGAGGCTCTCGGACAAGAGGCTTGCGGCCTGAGCGACGCCGATATTGCTAAGCTCGATGAATACATTGCCAACACCGACCAGGGTCTCCACACCGAGAAGTTCAAGGGTGGCAGCTGGACAAGCTGGGCCAACCAGTGGGGTGTAAAGACCGGCGACCTGCTCATCCGCGAGTGGAAGTATACCGACTACGACGCCAGCAACGATAAGGGTCACCGCCATATCAGCCACTTGATGTGTCTCTATCCCTACAATCAGATCAGCCCCAGCAGTCCCTACTTCGAGCCTGCAGTGAACTCACTCAAGCTCCGTGGCGACGAGGCCACAGGTTGGTCAATGGGTTGGAAGGTTAACCTCTGGGCACGTGCTCTCGATGGCGACCATGCCCGTAAGATCATCAAGAATGCCCTTAAGCACTCTACCTCATATGGTACCGACCAGTATGCCGGTGGTATCTACTACAACTTGTGGGATTCACACGCACCCTTCCAGATTGATGGTAACTTCGGTGTTTGCTCAGGTATTGCCGAGATGCTCATGCAGAGCCACACTGACACCATTCAGATTCTTCCTGCCCTTGCCTCTACATGGGAGAGCGGCAGCATCACTGGCTTAAAGGCTGTAGGCGACTTTATTGTTGACATCAATTGGACTGCAGGACAGCTGACCACTGCCAAGATTCTTTCTAACCAGGGACAACCCCTTGTTATCAACTATAAGGGTCTTGCCGGTAAGAAGGTAAGCGTCAATGGTGAAGAGGTAAGCTATACCATCGTAGATGCCAACACCATTGAAGTGAAAGCTGCTGCTGGCGACGCAGTAGAGATTGACTACAACGCCATATCATCACACATCACTACCTTGACCACCCTTCCTAAGGGTGGCAAGGTATATACCCTTGATGGCCGCGAGGTACACAATCCTCAGGCTCTCACTCAGGGTCTCTACATTGCCGATGGCAAGAAAGTTATTATCAAATAAGCTGTGACAACACACAACGAAAGAAGGCAGGTCTCAATGACCTGCCTTCCTTATTTATAGTATGTAATGTAAACTTACTGAGGACGGCTGTAGTTAGGAGCCTCGCTTGTGATAGACACATCGTGCGGATGGCTCTCAAGCACACCGGCATTGGTGATGCGCACAAACTTAGCGTCGTGCAAGCGCTCAATGGTAGGAGCACCGCAGTAACCCATACCAGCCTTCAAACCGCCAGCCAACTGATAGATTACCTCATAGAGCGAACCCTTATAAGCTACACGACCTGCGATACCCTCGGGAACGAGTTTCTTGGTATCCTTAGTACCAGCCTGGAAGTAGCGGTCCTTAGAACCATTCTCCATAGCCTCGAGTGAACCCATACCACGGTATGCCTTGAACTTACGGCCATTGAAGATGATTGTCTCACCGGGGCTCTCCTCGGTACCAGCAACGAGCGAACCAATCATTACGCAGTATCCACCAGCAGCGATAGCCTTCACGATGTCACCAGAGTAGCGCAAGCCACCATCAGCGATGAGAGGTACACCAGTACCCTTGAGCGCCTTAGCCACATCATAGATAGCTGAGAGCTGAGGAACACCTACACCAGCAACCACACGAGTGGTACAGATACTACCCGGGCCGATACCTACCTTGATACCATCAGCACCAGCCTCAACGAGCATCTTTGCAGCCTCGCCTGTTGCGACGTTACCTACAACGATATCGATATTGGGGAATTCTCTCTTAGCCTCTTTCAATTTCTCGATAACACCCTTTGAGTGACCGTGAGCGGTATCGATTACGATAGCGTCGGCACCAGCCTCAACGAGTGCACGCATACGATCGAGCGTATCGAATGTTACGCCTACACCTGCAGCTACACGCAGACGACCCTTGCTATCCTTACAAGCCATGGGTTTGTCCTTAGCCTTGGTGATATCCTTATAGGTGATGAGACCAATGAGCTTGCCATCGTTGTCCACTACAGGGAGCTTCTCGATCTTATGCTCCTGAAGGATAGCCGAAGCAGCATCCATATCAGCCTGCTGATGTGTTGTGATCAGCGGAGCCTTGGTCATGATATCTTCTACCTTGCTATCGAGGTTACGCTCGAAGCGGAGGTCGCGGTTAGTCACGATACCTACGAGCTTACCCTCATCGTCTACTACGGGAACACCACCGATATGATACTCACCCATGAGTGCGAGCGCATCTTTTACGGTAGCCTCAGGCTTGATGGTCACGGGATCGTAGATCATACCATTCTCGGCACGCTTTACGATAGCCACCTGACGAGCTTGTTCTTCGATAGACATATTCTTGTGGATAACACCGATACCACCCTCGCGGGCAATGGCAATAGCCATCTTAGCTTCGGTGACAGTATCCATAGCGGCTGTCACGAAGGGGATCTTCAGTTCGATGTTACGTGAAAACTTGGTCGAGAGCGACACATTAACGGGGATTACCTCCGAGTAGGACGGAACGAGAAGAACGTCGTCGAACGTCAAACCGTCCATAATAATCTTGTCTGCAACAAATGACATACAGTAATTCTATTATGAAATTTAGTGCTTGCAAATTTACACATTTTCCCTGATATGAGGAAATTTTTCCGTATAATTCTTGCAAGCCCTTTTAATCCGATATTTTTCTATGTATTAGATGGAGGGAACAGACTACCTATCTGTCCCCTCCATTTTGATTTTAGTTTGCCATCTCGCTGATAAACTTGATGCGCACAAGGCGTATCTCCTCTTCAGAATAGTCGTCACCCAATTCATCGATAGCCTCATCGATATCATCCGTTTCCGACTCTTTGAAGTACTCATAGATATCATCCACCTTGTCATCATCAAGTACCTCCTCAAGGAAGTAGTCGATATTCAGTTTGGTGCCAGAGTATACGATGCTTTCCACCTCGTCGAGCAACTCGTCAAACCCGATACCCTTTGCCACGGCGATATCATCGAGAGCCACCTTGCGGTCGATGCTTTGGATGATGCTCACCTTCATCTGCGACTTTTTGGCCACCGTACGCACACGGATATCCTCGGGGCGCTCAATCTCATTCTCCTCTACGTGTCGACGTATGAGGTCGATAAACTCCTGTCCGTAACGCTTAGCCTTACCCTCACCTACGCCAGGGATATTCTTCAGTTCGTCCAAGGTGATAGGATAGGTGATTGCCATCGCTTCGAGCGAAGGGTCCTGGAAGATTACATAAGGAGGCAAGTCATGCTTCTTTGACACCTTCTTGCGCAAGTCCTTCAGCATCGAGAACAGGGCGGGGTCGGCCACATCGGTGCCACCACCTCTCATGGGTGCATCCTCATTTTCCTCTTCATCAAAGTCGCGGTCTTCCACGATTTTGAAGGGTTTGGGATTCTTCAGATATTTCTTACCTGCAGCAGTCATCTTGAGCAGGCCATAGTTTTCTACATCCTTTGCCAAATATCCGGCTATGAGCGCCTGGTGTACAACAGCATTCCAAGTCTTCTCCTCATCACCAGTACCAGTACCAAATGTCTCCAGTTCGTCATGCTGGTGAGCCAACACCTCGGAGGTCTCCTTTCCGAGTATGATGTCCAATATATATTCGGCCTTAAAATTCTCCTTTACGGCCATCACCGTTTCCAGGAGAGTACACAATAGTTCTTGGGCTTCCACTTTTTTCTTTGGGTTTAAACAATTATCACAATTTCCACAATTCTCCTCTTCGTACGTTTCACCAAAATAGTGGAGCAGCAGTTTGCGTCGGCACACTGACGACTCACAATATGCAGTCGTTTCACGCAGCAGCTGACGGCCTATATCCTGTTCTGCTATGGGTTTTCCTTCGAGGAATTTCTCTAATTTCTGTAAGTCTTTATTGCTATAGAAAGCGATGCAGCGTCCTTCACCTCCGTCGCGTCCGCCACGTCCTGTCTCTTGATAGTATCCTTCGAGACTCTTGGGAATGTCGTAGTGGATGACGTAGCGTACATCGGGCTTGTCGATACCCATACCGAAAGCGATGGTAGCTACGATGACGTCGATGCGCTCCATGATGAAGTCATCTTGCGTTTGCGAGCGCACTGCCGAGTCCATACCAGCATGATATGCTGCAGCCTTTATCTCATTTGCTTTGAGCACCTCAGCCAACTCCTCCACCTTCTTTCGGCTGAGGCAGTAGATGATGCCCGACTTGCCCTCTTGACCCTTGATGAAACGCACGATATCGTGATCCACATTCTTGGTCTTGGGGCGCACCTCATAGTAGAGGTTGGCACGATTGAACGATGAGCAAAACTCCTTTGCAGGGATGATGCCCAAGCTCTTCTTGATATCGTCGCGCACCTTATGCGTAGCAGTTGCCGTAAGGGCAATCACCGGTGCCTGACCTATCTCATTGATGATGGGGCGTATCTTGCGATACTCAGGGCGGAAGTCGTGTCCCCACTCCGAGATACAGTGAGCCTCATCGATGGCATAGAACGAAATCTTCACCGTCCGCAAGAACTCCACGTTATCCTCCTTCGTGAGCGACTCCGGAGCCACATACAGCAATTTGGTCTTACCCGACGTCACATCGGCTTTTACTTGATCGATAGCCGACTTATTGAGCGAAGAATTCAAGAAATGGGCAATGCCATCCTCTTCGCTATAGTTACGAATGGCATCCACCTGATTCTTCATCAGCGCAATGAGCGGAGAGATGACGATAGCCACGCCCTCCATAATGAGTGAGGGCAACTGGTAACACAACGATTTGCCACCGCCAGTAGGCATCAGCACAAAGGTGTCGTTCCCCGCAAGCAGATTGCGGATAATGGCCTCTTGGTCACCTTTGAACTTATCAAATCCAAAGTGCGTCTTAAGGACTTCCGAAAGGTCTATCTTTGATGTATCCATAACTTTTATGCTCCTCTTTCAGCGAACTTTTCGGCAAGCCCTCGATGAGGAGCAACACAAAGTTAAACACAAGTTTCCGAAACTTGCAAATTTTTGCACCTTTTTTTTGTCTTTCTCCAAAAAAAGTTTGAAAACCCCTACCCTGCCCTTGCTCACAGATATAAAAAAGAGCAGGCGCCATTCTGTGATGACACCTGCCCATGCAATATCCTATTTCCGGCAAATGCTATTCGCCAGCTTGCAATCTACTGAGGTTCGACTTCTCCATCTGGCTACGCGCATAGTCGAGTGTCACCTCAAACTTCTTGTCGCCACGAGTGGGGATATCAAACATTGCATCCATCATGATGCCCTCCACGATGCTACGCAAGCCACGCGCACCGAGTTTGAACTCGATGGCCTTGTCCACGATATACTCATACACCTCGGGAGCGAAGGTCAGCTCCACGCCATCCATCTCGAAGAGCTTCATATACTGCTTCACGATGGCATTCTTGGGCTCGGTAAGGATGC
The DNA here is from genome assembly GCA_017557005.1 of Bacteroidaceae bacterium. GTDB lineage: Bacteria > Bacteroidota > Bacteroidia > Bacteroidales > Bacteroidaceae > UBA1189. The sequence continues at coordinate 43,482 of JAFZFZ010000047.1, forward strand.
TCTGCAATGCCTCACGCGACAGCGGGTTGAGATAGGTGAGCACAGGCATACGGCCAATGATCTCGGGAATGAGACCAAAGCTCTTGAGGTCTTGCGGAGAGATGTATTGCATCATGTTCTCCTTGTCGATGCGCAAGGTATTCTGCACCGAGCCGTAGCCCACCACATGCGTATTGAGACGCTGTGCAATCTTACGCTCGATACCATCGAAGGCGCCACCACAGATGAAGAGGATGTTCTTCGTATCTACGGGAATCATCTTCTGGTCGGGGTGCTTACGTCCGCCCTGAGGGGGTACGTTCACTACCGAACCCTCGAGCAGTTTGAGCAAGCCCTGCTGCACACCCTCACCGCTCACATCGCGTGTGATTGAGGGGTTGTCGCCCTTGCGTGCAATCTTGTCAATCTCGTCGATAAACACGATACCACGCTCAGCAGCCTTCACATCATAGTCGGCCACCTGAAGCAGACGAGTCAGAATACTCTCGATATCCTCACCCACATAACCTGCTTCGGTAAGCACCGTAGCATCCACGATAGTGAAGGGCACCTTGAGCAGCTTGGCGATGGTACGTGCCAGGAGGGTCTTACCCGTACCTGTGCTACCCACGATGATGATGTTGCTCTTCTCGATCTCCACATCATCGGCCTTGTCCTGCTGGAGCAGACGTTTGTAGTGGTTGTATACCGACACCGAGAGATAGCGCTTCGCATCGTCCTGACCAATCACATACTGATCGAGGAATGTCTTTATATCCTGCGGCTTGGGCAGTTCGCTCATGTTGAGGTCATCCGCCTTGCCACCCTTCTTGCCACGCATGCCCTCGCGAGCAATCTCGTGCGCCTGCTCGGCACATTCGTTGCAGATGTAGCCATTGATACCAGCGATGAGCATGCCCACCTCCGTATCGGGGCGTCCGCAGAAGCTGCAGTATTGTCGTTGTTGTTGCTTTGCCATGTTTACTTTCTTATCAGCACTTGGTCAATCATACCATACTCCTTAGCCTCCTGAGCGGTCATCCAGTAGTCGCGGTCGCTATCGGCCCACACCTTCTCGAAGGGAGTGTGCGAGTGGTCAGCGATGATGGTGTAGAGCTCGTTCTTGAGCTTCTGAATCTCACGAGCAGTGATCTCGATGTCGCTTGCCTGACCCTGTACACCGCCGAGGGGCTGATGTATCATCACGCGGCTGTGAGTGAGTGCCGAACGCTTGCCCTCAGCACCTGACACGAGGAGCACAGCAGCCATGCTGGCAGCCATACCGGTACAGATGGTAGCCACGTCGCTTGAGATAAACTGCATGGTATCGTAGATGCCGAGACCTGCATATACCGATCCGCCGGGCGAGTTGATGTAGATAGAGATATCCTTGCCGCTATCCACCGAGTCGAGGTAGAGGAGCTGTGCCTGCAGTGTGTTGGCGGTGTAGTCGTCAATCTGTGTGCCGAGGAAGATGATACGGTCCATCATCAAGCGTGAGAACACGTCCATCTGAGTCACATTGAGCTGACGCTCCTCAAGGATATAAGGGTTGAGGTACTGGCTCTGAGCCTTCATCACATCGTCAAGCACCATGCTGTTCATACCCAGGTGCTTGGTGGCGTATTTCTTAAAATCGTTCATGTTGGTAAATTCTGAATTATTAGTTCTCAATTCTGAATTGTCAAAATCTGTGCCAAAGCAAAACTATGCCTAATTGTCAATCATCCACTGCCAATGAGCAGCAAACCATGTCATAAAAAGAGAAAGACGGCTTGGCTTCGCCAAACCGTCTTTCCGTATATTGTCAACAAGTTTCGTAGGCGAAACGTTCGGTACGTTGATATTACTCGAACATTTTGTTGAACTCATCGAGGCTTACGCTCTTCTCGTCGAGCTTCACAGTCTGCTTCAAAGCAGCAGCGAGACGAGTCTCGATAGCGCGGTTTACGATGCCCTCTACGTTCTCCTTCTTCTTCAAGGTCTCAGCAGCGTAGTTTGCGAGCATCTCCTCGGGCACGTTGGTCATACCGTACTGAGCGAACTGAGCGCGTACGTTAGCCTTAGCCTGCTCCATGAGGTCGTTCTCCTCGAGCTTGATGCCAGCCTTCTCTACGAGCTGCTCCTTCACGAGGTGCCATGAGAGCTCCTTGATGGTG
>JAFZFZ010000048.1 GCA_017557005.1 Bacteroidaceae bacterium
GAGGAAGCCCGCAAACTGAATCACTATAAGAAACTGGCTCGTCAATGGTATTGGTTCAGCATACCCATTGTATGTATATGGTTCTGTTGGTACTTGTACGAGTCTTATACTGTACACGCAGAACAGGGTCGATTTTTATTCATTTGGGGTCTCATTGGTGGCACTATCGGCGGAGTCATTGGCTGGAATATCTATCGTAAAGGCCGAAAAGCAATCGATGAAGTCATCGAGCAAATAGAGGAGCTGACGGGCGAGAAGGAGTAGTTTCCCTTTGTCCAAACTAGAGTTTTTCTTTGTCCAAACTGGAGTTTGCACATATAAAAACTGAAGTTTGGAGCCTTCCAAATTAAACAATTATTGCCTTAACAAAAAAACTATCACGCCTATGATAAACTATTTTCATAGGCGTGATAATTCTTTATCGCAGGTTCGAAAATTATTCCCAGCACTCCACTTCGTGGCGCATCTCTTCGGGCATCTCCTCCTTACGGAAGGTGGGGCTGCTGATTCCCTTTCGCTTCTTGGCGGTATAGTCGTGCAAGAGCCAGAGCACCTGGCGCGAGAGGAGCACAATGGCAATGAGGTTGCAGATTGTCATCAAACCCATCGTGACATCGGCAAAGCTCCAAGCAAGGTCGAGGCTCATCATAGCACCACACATCACCATAGCACCTACGAGCACGCGGTAAATCCACAAGTATATAGGACGGCGTGAGATGAAGCGGATGTTCGATTCGCCATAGTAGTAGTTACCGATGATACTGCTGAAAGCAAAGAGCAAGATGGCAATGGCTACGAATACGGAGCCCAGGCTTCCTACCTGTTCGGTAAAGGCTGCTTGGGTGAGCTGGATGCCGTTGAGCGACGCATCTGTCGAAGGGTCACTCACCAAGATGATGAAGGCGGTGCAGGTGCATATCACCAAAGTATCAGTAAAGACGCCGAGAGCTTGGATGAAGCCCTGCTTCACGGGGTGTGATACGGTAGCAGTAGCCGCCACATTCGGAGCCGAACCCATACCCGCTTCATTGCTGAAGAGTCCACGCTTGATACCCTGCATCACGGCTGCTCCCATGCCGCCACCTATGGCCTGCTCCCATCCGAAAGCGCTACGGAAGATATGGGCCAATACGGCAGGAATCTCGGTGATATTGTAGATGACCACGCCCAGGGCAAGGATGATATATCCGACCGCCATGATGGGTACGAGCCAACTGCTCACCGTGGCTATACGGTGTATGCCGCCAAAGATGATGACGAGAGTTACGGCCGTAAGCCCTATACCCATCCATGTGTGGTCAACTCCGAAGGCATGCTCCCATGCGGCACAAATGGTGTTGCTCTGCACCGAGTTGAAAGCAAAACCGAAGGTGATGGCAATGAGCACGGCAAAGAGGATACCCATCCAACGCTTGCCCAATCCGTACTGCATATAATAGGCGGGTCCACCAATGAACGAGTCCTTATCTTTGCGCTTATAGAGCTGTGCCAATGTAGACTCTACAAAGGCATTGACCGAGCCCAGCAACGCTATTACCCACATCCAGAATACGGCACCGGCACCACCTACGGCAATGGCTGTAGCTACACCAGCTAAGTTGCCCGTACCCACACGACTGGCAATAGATACGGCAAAGGCTTGGAACGACGATACCTGCCGCTTGCCATCAGCGCTTTTGGGCGCACTCTCGGTGAGCAAGCGCACCATCTCGCGCAGGTTGCGAAACTGCACACCACGTGTGCGCCAAGTAAAGTAGATGGCACATCCGATGAGCATAGCTATGAGGATGTAGGTCCATAGCACATCGTTGATTGAGTTGATAATGTGTTGTAATGTTTCCATACCAAAGGATCTGTTTTATTAATAGTCTGTAATTCTTCAATGTGCGAAGATACGAAAAAAAGCGCACTGCCATATGCAAATATTTACTATCTTTGCGATGATAACACATTAAATCATCGAATCAATATGAATATAGGAGATAAGGCGCCCGAGAAACTGGGCTTGAATGAGAAGGGCGAAGAGGTATTGCTGAGCAACTATCGTGGCAAGAAGGTGGTACTATACTTCTACCCAAAGGACAATACATCGGGATGCACTGCCGAAGCATGCAGCCTTCGCGACAACTATAGCGCACTGCGCAGTCAGGGCTACGAGGTGATAGGAGTGAGCGTTGACAGCGCGGCATCGCACCAGAAGTTTATCGACAAGCATGCACTGCCCTTTACCCTCATTGCCGATACCGAACACGAATTGGTGGAGGCCATGGGCGTGTGGGGCGAGAAGAGCATGTATGGCCGCAAGTATATGGGCACCTTCCGCACCACATTTATCATTGATGAGAATGGAGTGGTGGAGCAGATCTATCTGCCAAAAGAGATAAAGACCTCTACGCACGGCGAGCAGTTGCTGGCGAAGAAATAAATATATAATAAAAGGAGTACCATGAAGCAAAGCATAAGAATGTGTCTGCTACTGCCCTTGCTGGCAGCATCGCTATCGTGCAATGGACAGGAGTATGTATCAAACCGCCCCGCTAAGGAGGACCGACTTTTTGTATCAGAGGCTGTGGATACAAAAATTGACGAGACCACTGCACAACTGAAAAATAAGAAATTGGCGTGGATGTTTGCTAACTGCATGCCCAACACACTGGATACTACCGTGCACCCTAATGGGGAGGGCGATACCTTTGTATACACGGGCGACATTGCTGCCATGTGGCTACGCGACTCGGGTGCTCAGGTGTGGACCTATCTTAGATTTATCAACGAAGATGATGCGTTGCGACGCATGATTGCTGGTGTCATCTTGCGCCAGTTCCGCTGCATCATCATGGACCCCTACGCCAATGCTTTCTACAAGGAACCCGACAAGGTGGGCGAGTGGGCCAAGGACTATACAGCCATGAAGCCCGGCATACACGAGCGCAAGTGGGAGATAGACTCGCACTGCTACCCCATACGCTTGGCCTATCAATATTGGAAAATTTCGGGTGATGACACCATCTTTGGCGACGAGTGGCTACAGAGCATACAGTTGACCTTGCAGACCTTCCGCGAGCAGCAACGCAAGAGTGGGGTAGGACCCTACAAATTCATGCGCTACACCACACGCCCCTTCGACACGGTGGGCAACGATGGTAAAGGTAGTCCAGTGAAGCCTGTAGGACTCATTGCATCGGCTTTCCGCCCATCCGATGATGCCACCATCCTGCAGTTCCTAGTGCCATCAAACTTCTTTGCCGTGACATCATTGCGTAAAGCAGCCGAGATTCTCACCGAGGTAAACCATCGCGACGACCTGGCCAAGCAATGTACCGAGCTGGCCCTTGAAGTGGAAACAGCGCTGAAGAAATATGCTACATATGACCACCCCGAGTTTGGCACCATCTACGCCTACGAGGTCGACGGCTTTGGCAACCGCCTCTTCATGGACGATGCCAATGTACCCAGCCTCTTGGCCATGCCCTACCTGGGCGATGTAGCTATTGACGACCCCATCTATCAGAATACACGCCGCCTAGTGTGGAGCGACAGCAATCCCTACTTCTTCAAAGGCACTGCAGGCGAGGGTATCGGAGGTCCTCATATCGGCTACGACATGGCATGGCCCATGAGCATCATCATGAAAGCACTCACCAGCACCGATGATGCCGAGATAAAGCAATGTGTAGAGATGCTCATACGTACCGATGGCGGCACAGGATTCATGCACGAGTCGTTCGATGTAAATGATGCCACCCACTTTACCCGCAAGTGGTTTGCTTGGGTCAACGGACTCTTTGGCGAACTCATCATGAAGCTCATCGATGATGGCAAACTGGAGTTGCTCAATAGCATCGATGCAAAGTAAAGTCTACCACACGAAAGGTATCAGACGATAGCGCACACGACGCTTATAGTCGGCATAGCCAGCAAGGCCCTCGGTGAGCACCTGTTCTTCGTTCTTGATACGAAGAGCCAGCATCACTATGCAGGGTACCATGGTGCACAATGCCCACCACGAACCTAACACGATAGGTATGGAGAGATAAAGTAGCGACACAGCACTATACATAGGGTGACGCACAATGCCATACAATCCCGTATCGATGAGCTGCTGATGCTCCTGCACCTCGACGACACGAGAGAGATACATATTCTCACGCAACACCTCGGCATACAAGCCATAGCTTATGAGCAATAGCGCCGAAGCTACTACGACAAGGGTATGGGAGATATGGCTCCAACCAAAACGATAGTCCAATCCGGCCAACACGAACGATGCCACAAGCAGCAAGCCCGACAGAGCCACGATGCTTTGCTGCTCCTTCTCGCGCTCCTTCATCTCCAAACGCTTGCGGAGCAATTCGGGATTCTTTACAAAGAGCACAATACCCACCACTAAGATAGGTATGAAGAGCAATGCCATGAATAGCCATGCACGAGAGTAGCTTAAGGTTCCGGCAGGAATAAAGAGTAGAGCCATTATAATCCCTACACCTGTAAGGAAGCTAACCAATGTTTTCAGTAAGAGCACCATAACGATAAGGGTAATAAAAAAGGAGTGCACAATACACTCCTTTTATTCATTAAAACTGAATGGTCAACGGCTGAGGCGTAGTGCTGAAGATGATAGCCGTGGCATTGGCAAGGTAGAATACCTCTGTATTGGGATCATCGGCACTATAAAACTGCGCCAAGTGCGGATGCGCCTCTACCATGCTCACTACAGGTTCGTGACGTGTCTCAAGATAAGCCTCACAAGTGATGCGTATCCAGTCTTCACCACGCATAGCAGTAAGCTCTACCTTCGGATTGGCCTTCATCTGATCCGACACCTTCTTGCCATTCTTGGTCATGATATATATCTTGCCGTCAAACAGGTCAATAGTGCCGAACGGACGCACACGGGCTTGATTACCATCCATCGTAGCCAGGTAATATACCTTGGCCTCCTTCAAGAAATCGTATACTCTTTTCATTGTATTATAGTTTTATTTGTTATTCTATCAATAGCTGACGGGCAAACTCCCAGATGACGATACCTGCTGTTACCGACACATTGAGCGAGTGCTTAGTACCATATTGCGGAAGTTCAATGCAACCATCGCTCATGTCCACCACCTCTTGCTGCACGCCCTTCACCTCATTGCCAAGGATGACGGCATATTTCTTCTCCTTGTCGAGCTTCAGATCCTGCAACATGGTGCTTCCCTGCACCTGCTCTACCGATAACACAGTGTAACCCTCATCGTGAAGAAGCTGCACAGTCTCGCGCGTATCTTTAAAGTATTGCCATGCAACAGAGTCCTCAGCACCAAGAGCCGTCTTATGTATCTCTGCCGAGGGTGGGGTAGCGGTAACACCACATAGAAAGATGCTCTGCACACGATAAGCATCCGATGTGCGGAACACCGAACCCACATTGTGCAGACTGCGCACATTGTCGAGCACCACTATGAATGGCACCTTGTCAGCCTCGCGATAATCGGCCAACTGCATGCGATCAAGTTCAAATATATTAAGCTTTTTCATCATCCTTAAGTTTTCACTGAACAAAGTTAACAACTATTCCGTTACAACGGTGGAAAACTGTGGAAAAATAATTGATAAAAAACACACTTTAAATTTGGAAAGTTCGAAGGCTTGCACATTTAAACAGGAATCTCAAATCACCAAAAAAGTTAGCCCTTTTTTAATAATGACTTTTCAACGTCACTTTTCACAGGTTTTTGCATAGTTATTCGGAACGAATTTATTAACTTTGCCCTTTGTGAACAGTTATGCACAATCGGTGGATAACTCACGGATGAGTATTGGTAATCAGGCATCCCGGAGTTTTACAGCAGTAGATAGCTTGTTCATAACTTAAAACCTAATGTGTATCATGAAATATGCAAATTTATGGCTATTTATTTATAAACAGTATCCACAGGCAATCACCATATACACATCTATTTTTTTTAAGAAATAAAAAAGAAGAAATATATTTATGAATCTGTGGAAACTGGTGATGAGCCGTGCAAAGCAGATGAAGTGAATAAGAAAGAGAACATACAAGCATTGTAAAAAGTAAAGATTTAGGGTATAGATGAAAAACAAGCAGAATAGATTAAATGCCATACGTATTATTATTTCAAACGAACGTATAGGTAGTCAGGACGAATTGTTGAAGAAGTTATATGCACAAGGCTTTGAACTCACACAGGCCACCTTGTCGCGCGACCTCAAACAGTTGAAGGTAGCTAAGACAGCAGCTAGTGATGGTTCGTACATATATATACTCCCCAGTAACCCTCTCTACAAGCGTTTGTCTAAGGAAAAGCAGTCTTATGAGAATCAGGTACGTAGTGGATTCGTTTCTATCTGTTATTCGGCCAATATCGCTGTCATAAAGACACGTCCCGGCTATGCTGGTGGCATTGCTTACGATATTGATGAGCACGAATTACCTTCTGTATTGGCAACCGTAGCTGGTGATGATACCATCTTGCTTGTCATCAAGGAGGGATACACTCATAGTGAAGTGGAGCATCATTTGGAAAACATTATCCCTGAAATGCGAACTTTATAACATACCTATATATATTATGATAAAAACTGGTATAATCGAAGGTGCGGGATTCACTGGTGGTGAACTAATCCGTCTTTTGCTAAACCACCCCGACGTACATCTTATCTTTATCACGGGTCGAGGAAACAGTGGTCAATATATCCACGAGGTGCATCGTGGCCTTTATGGAGAGACTGAACTGCGTTTTTCCGATGAGCCCCAGTTGGATAAGATTGACTTACTCTTCTTATGTACCGATATAGAAGAGAGCCGTCAGTTTATGCAACGCACCGATATCCCTGAAAATCTTAAGATTATTGATTTCTCTCGCGAATACCGTCTGAAAAGCGATGAAAAATTTATCTATGGTTTGCCCGAACTGAATCGTCGTGCCATCTGTAAGAGTCAGTATGTAGCTGTGCCCGGCAACTTTGCCACCTGCATCACATTGGGATTGTTGCCATTGGCAAAGAACCTAATGCTTAACGATGATATCTATGTGCATGCTATCATCGGTAGTACAGGCACTGTAGGTTTGAAGCCTTCATCGATGACACACTTCAGCTGGCGCGACAACAATGTCTGCATTTACAAACCCTTCGTGCATCAGCACTTGCCCGAGATTCACGAATCGTTGTCACAGTTGCAAACCAGTTTCCACTCAGACATACATTTTATTCCCTATCGCGGCAATTTCACTCGAGGCATCTTCAGCACTATTATGATCAAGAATAAGGTGTCGCTTGACGAGCTCACTCAACTCTATATAGACTACTATGCTGAGGACTCATTCACTCACATTACACCTGACAACATTGATTTGAAGCAGGTAGTGAACACGAATAAATGCCTTATTCATTTAGAGAAGCATGGCGATATGCTGCTTATCACCTCGTGCATCGATAATCTGCTCAAGGGTAGCAGCGGTCAAGCCGTACACAACATGAACTTGCTGTTCAATCTTGAGGAGACTACAGGACTTAACCTTAAAGCTACAGCTTACTAATATTAAATAAAAGAATATTACTATGAAGACAAAGAGAACTATATCGTTTATAGCATTAGCTATTTGTATATGTATTGCCGGATTTGCCAAGGCTCCGAAGTATGTATTCTATTTCATAGGTGATGGCATGGGACTCAATCAGGTAGTTGCTACACAGTATTACTTGCGCTCATGCAAAGGTGAGTTGGGAATCACACCCTTAGGATTCGCTCAGTTCCCTTATACCGGCATTGCTACTTCCTACTCTGGCGATAGCGATGTCACCGACTCTGCTGCTGGAGGTACAGCATTGGCTACTGGTCATAAGACCTATAATGGTGCTATCGGAGTAGACCTTAATGCAAATCCCGTGACAAGCATTGCTGAGATGGCACATCGCTCTGGAGCAAAGGTGGGTGTGGCTACTAGCGTCACCATCAATCATGCTACCCCTGCATCGTTCTATGCTCATCAGAAGAGCAGAAACGACTATTATGCTATAGGTACTCAACTAGGCACTTCTGCATTTGAGTTCTTTGGTGGCGGTGATTTTGCTGATAATATCAATCCTAATGATCATAGTGCACCCCAACTGTATGACCTCACACGTGAAGCTGGATATGCCATCGTACGCGGATATGATGAATATAAAGATTTGAAGGGTAAGCAGGACAAGGTGTTGCTGATACAGAAGGAAGATGCAGTAGAGAATACACTTCCTTATGCTATAGATGCCAGCAAGAAAGATCTTACATTGGAGAAAGTAACTACAGCTGCTATTGATCACTTGTATAAGAAAAATCACAAGAAGGGATTCTTCCTTATGGTCGAAGGTGGTAAGATTGACTATGCTTGTCATGCTAACGATGCGGCTACCGCTCTGCAAGAGGTGGTAGACTTTGACAATGCAATCAATGTAGCTTACAAATTCTATAAGAAGCACCCCAAAGAGACACTCATCGTCATTACAGCCGATCATGAGACTGGAGGATTCACTTTAGGTAATGGTTCTTATGCTCTTAACTTTGCCGCTCTTCAGGCACAAAAGGCAAGCCAGGCAGGCTTCTCACGTATTGTAAACAAGATGCGTCACGATAGCAAGGATAATGTGACTTGGAAGCAGATGCAGAAGGCTTTGACCGAGTATTTCGGATTCTGGGACACTGTGCAGCTTCGCGAGCGTGACGAGCAGGCTCTGCGTAGCGAATATGAGCGCTCATTTACTGGTGAGAAGAATGTAAAGATGGCTGAGAGCCTTTACTATCGCGATGAGCCCATATCAGCATTGGCAGTGCGCATCCTCAACCGCATAGCTATGGTATCATGGCCCGTAGGTTCGCATACCGCAGCCTATGTACCTGTATTTGCTATCGGTAATGGAGCAGAGCAGTTTACAGGTCAAATGAACAACACCGATATCCCCAAGAAGATTGCCAAGATAGCTGATTACAAATAAAAATAAAGAAATACGATGAAAAAAATCACCTTGCTTGCCGCCCTGTTCACCTCACTCTTCGTGAGTACACAGGCACAAAATCTCCAGAAGGGAAAGTATGGTTATCTTTATTGCCACATGAGCGACAGAGGCGAATATACTGCCTATGCTCTCAGCCGCGATGGCTATCATTATGAAGATATCCTTGGTGGCGATGCTATCTTTGACCCCGAGGAGCATGCCCGTATCGAAGGTGGTACACGCGATGCTTTTGTAGCTCGTAGCTTCGATGGTAAAGGGTATGTAATGGTAACTACTGATATGTGCGTGCGAAAGTCACACGTATGGGACAACTATGGTATCGACCTCCTTCGTAGTCGCGACCTCATCCATTGGGAGTCTGTCACCTTCGATTTCCGTCAAGGTCCCGAGATCTTCTGCAACCCTGAAGCTCCCGATGTATACGATGATTTCAGCACTATTGATCGTGTGTGGGCTCCACAGATCTTTTGGAACCCTCACTATTTGTGGCCCGATGGCGAGGTTGGTGGCTATATGATATACTACTCTATGCTCAATCGTGAGGAGGAAAAGTACGACCATATGTACTACTCTTATGCCGACAAGTCGTTTACCCGCCTTACCAAGCCCCAGCTTCTCTTCGATTGGGGATATGCTACCATTGATGCTGATATCAACTATCTCGAGAGCGACAGCCTCTTCCATATGCTTATCAAGAAGGAGGGTGGCAAACCAGGTATCTATACCGCTACCGCACCCACCTTGCAAGGTCCGTGGAGCGCTCCTATTGAGGACGACTATGTAAGCTTTGAGGGTCGTAAGAAGTGCGAAGGTTCATCAGCTTTCCAACTCATGGGTGACGACACCTGGCGTGTAGCCTATATCGAATACTCATCAAAGCCCAAGCACTACCGTATCTGCAAAGCCGATAAGTATCTGCGCAACTTCTCTGATCCTGTCGATATCGAAGGTGTCACAGGTCCGCAGCATGGCTCATTTATGCGCCTCACCAAGAAGGAGTATAAGCGCCTTCAGCGATGGTCAAAGAAAGAGTCAGAGCGCCGTGCTCAGTAATTAAGGGTATATAGAAAAGAGAGAGACCTGCACACAAATAGTGATGCAGGTCTTTTCTTTATTATATGAATACTTATTTCTTCTTTTTAGGTATTCTACGTGCCCAACCCTCTTCGCTGAAGTCGGGTTCCGGTTGTTGGAAGAACTGCTTCCAGTCATCCTTTTTCATCGGTCCGCGCTTGTTGGTATAGCCACGCTCCTCACGCGAAGCCTTCTGCTTGCGTGGAAACTCCTCGCCTTGAGCCTCTTTGCGGCGTTCTGCACGGTTTTTCTTTTCATACTGGGCAAATCCATTGTCGCCACCCTTTTCATCGTTGTGGCGAGGCTTGCGCCCCTTAGGCTTTTGCTCTGTCATAGGCGCATCACCAGCCAATTCTACTACGATGTGCTGTCCATTTACATGAGCATGGCTGAGTGCACGCAGCACTGTTTCGGCCTGCTTCTCGGGTACTTCGAAGAAAGAGAAGTTTTGCATCAGATCAATGCGGCCCATCTCAATACGCTCTTGGCGCACATGGCGGTTTACCATATCAATGATTTGTCCGGCATAGAATCCGTCGCGTTTACCACGATTCACAAAGAAGCGAGCATATCCCTGCTCAGGCTTACGGTCGCCCTTTTCCTTGCGTTGGCGTGGTGCACCATCCCCCTTCGTACGTTGTTGTCCTCTTTCCATCACAGGCTCGGGCTCAGGTGCATTGCTATAGTACTCCAGGAATCGGCCAAACTCACGTGTCACTACGCGGCGTATGATATCTTCCTTATCCAGCCAGTCGAGTTTGCGATAGATAGCAGGGAGGAATTCAGCAATTTCATCCTCCTTCACTTCGGTTTTTTCAATGTCGTCAATCACCTTCCACAACTGCTTTTCGCATATCTCCTTACCTGTGGGGATGGTACCTTTGACAAACTCCTTACCTATCACCTTCTCAATCTCGCGCATGCGTCCGCGCTCACGCAAGTTGATGATGGCTATTGATGTACCGCGCTTTCCAGCACGTCCGGTACGTCCACTGCGGTGTGTATAGTTTTCTGTATCGTCGGGCAATCCATAGTTGATTACGTGCGTGAGATCATCTACATCGAGTCCACGAGCCGCCACATCGGTTGCCACGAGTAGCTGTATACGACGTTTGCGGAACTTCTGCATCGTCAGGTCGCGCTGCTGCTGCGATAGTTCGCCATGCAAGGCATCAGCGTTGTATCCGTCTTGTATGAGCTTGTCGGCAATCTCCTGCGTCTCCATGCGTGTACGACAGAATACGATACCATAGATATTGGGGTAGTAGTCAGCAATACGCTTCAGTGCCAGATATTTATCCTTTGCATGCACCATGTAGTATACGTGATTCACATTCTTCGAACCCTCGTTCTTGTTGCCGATAACGATTTCGCGTGCATCGGTGAGGTAGTTCTTGGCAATGCGTGCAATCTCTTTGCTCATTGTAGCAGAGAAGAGCAAGGTGTTTCGATCGCGAGGCACATCCTCCAGAATACGGTTTATACTATCAGTAAAGCCCATATTGAGCATTTCGTCAGCTTCGTCGAGCACCACATCGCGCACGGTTGAGAGGTTCACCACGCCACGCTCCATGAGGTCGATGAGTCGGCCCGGAGTAGCCACAATGATGTGCACACCACGGCGCACGTTGCGTATTTGGTTTTCTATCGATGTACCGCCATACATAGGTACCACGCGCAGTCCCTCCACATATTTTGAGAAAGCGGCCAAGTCATCGGCAATCTGCAAGCACAGTTCGCGTGTAGGGCTCAGGATGAGTGCTTGTGCATAGGGCAGTGTAGGGTCGGCCTTTTGTATGATAGGCAAACCGAAAGCCGCTGTTTTTCCAGTACCTGTCTGCGCCAAAGCAATCACATCATTACCATTGCCAAGCAGATAGGGAATCACCTCTTCCTGCACGGGCATAGGGTGTTCGAATCCCATTTCACTGATAGCTTCGCAAATCTCGGGCATCACACCCAGTTCTTCAAATGTTTTCATATATATGTCTTTTCTGTTGACAAATTTGTCTATAAATATCTACTTATTCTCGTCGCTGTTTTCTTATTTAGTGCGCTTCCAGCCAGTTTGCCCCCCATCCGAAGTCGGCTCGCAGAGGCACCTGCATGGCATAGGCGCTCTCCATCGCTTCTATTACTATTTGCTGCACACGCTCCTTCTCTTCAGGATATACGCTGAAGTTGAGTTCGTCGTGCACTTGGAGCATCATCGTAGAGCGCAGATTCTCGGTACGGAATCGACGATAGATCTTTATCATGGCCATCTTGATGATATCGGCCGCACTACCCTGTATAGGGGCATTGATGGCATTGCGCTCGGCATAGCCACGCACCACACTGTTGTTTGACGTGATGTCGGGCAGGTAGCGCTTTCGGTGCAGTATGGTCTCGATGTACCCCTTCTCACGTGCCACGGCAATGCTCTCGTCCATGTAATGCTTCACGCCGCTGTAGGTGATAAAATAGTTTTCAATCAGTTCCTTGGCTTCGGCACGGCTTACGTTCATACGCTCAGCAAGGCCAAACACCGATATGCCATAGATGATGCCGAAGTTGGCCGTCTTGGCCCGTGAGCGCTGCTCGCGAGTGACCTCCTCCAGCGGCACATGGTATATCTTGGCTGCTGTGGCCGCATGGATATCTTCGCCTGATCGGAATGCCTCGATGAGGTTTTCGTCGCCACTGAGGTGTGCCATGATGCGCAACTCAATCTGCGAGTAGTCGGCCGAGAAGAACTCGCACCCAGGCTCGGGGATGAAGGCACGGCGTATCTCCTTGCCATCTTCGTTGCGGATGGGTATATTCTGCAGGTTGGGGTTGCTTGAGCTGAGGCGTCCTGTGGCTGTGACGGTCTGATTAAACGAGGTATGTATCTTACCCGTCTGCGGGTTTATCAGTGCAGGTAGCGCATCTACATAGGTACTGAGCAACTTCTTCAGTCCTCGATGCTCCAATATCTTCTCTACGATGGGATGCTTCGTGCGCAAACCCTCGAGTACCTCCTCAGAGGTGCTATACTGTCCGCTCTTGGTCTTCTTGGCTTTGTCCACCACCTTCAGTCGCTCAAAGAGCACTTCGCCCACCTGCTTGGGTGAGGAGATGTTGAAGGTAAAGTCAGCAAGGCTATAGATATTGTTTTCAATCTGCATCAGTCGCTCGGTAAAGTAGCGCGAGGTCTCTTGCAAGGTCTCTGTGCTGATGCGTGCTCCGTTACGCTCCATATAAGCCAATACACGCACAAGCGGCATCTCTATGTCGTAGAACAGGTGTTCGGCACCCGCAGTCACGATTTCCTTCTCCAGGATATGCTTCAGGCGCAATGTCACATCGGCATCCTCGCAAGCATAGTCGCAGATAGCCTCCGGAGCAAGGTCGCGCATATTCTTCTGTCCACGTCCTCGCGCACCGATGAGCGACTCTATCTTGATGGTATCATATTTGAGATACACCTCAGCCAGGTAGTCCATACCGTGATTGAGTTCGGGCTGTAGCAGGTAGTGGGCAATCATTGTATCAAACATCGGTCCGCCCAACTCCACGCCGTAGTTCTGCATCACGATGTAGTCATATTTGATATTCTGTCCTATCTTCAGGCTCTTCTCATCGGCAAGCACCGTGCGGAATGCCTCTACCACCTGCTGCGCCTTCTCTCGATCGGCAGGCACTGGCACGTAGTAGGCCTCGCCTTCGGTGATGGCAAAGCTCATGCCCACCAGTTCGGCTACGATGGGGTCTATTCCTGTAGTCTCGGTATCGAATGCAAAGGCTTCGGCCATTGCAAGTTTTTGTATCAATGCTTGCAGCTTCTCCTCGGTGTCAACAAGTATATAGGTGTGGGGCACCGACGCTAATGTACTAAGTCCCCTTCCAAATTCTCCAAGGGGCGCAGAGTCGTCGGCAAACAGGTCACCCTGCATCGGAGCAAACAGATCACCCTGCACGGCAGGTGCACCGAAGAGATCGCCTTGAGCAGCATCAACCTTTTTTCGCGATGCCTGAGTTTTTCCCTTAGCGGGGACGGTAGAGGGGGTCTCTCCCAGCACCCTTTTTAACAACGTGCGAAACTCCAGTTCCTCAAACAATGCCTGTATCTTCTCCTCGTCGGGCTCCTCGCGCTTCAGTGCTTCCAGGTCGAGTGTGATAGGAGCATCCGTCTTGATGGTAGCAAGGAAGCGGCTCAGTTCGATGAGTTCCACATTCTCGTCCACCTTCTTCTTCAATGCACCCTTGAGTTCATCGCGGCGGGCAAGCAGGGTAGGGATGTCACCAAATTCAGCAATAAGCTTCTGTGCTGTTTTCTCTCCCACACCGGGGCAACCGGGAATATTATCCGAAGCGTCGCCCATGAGTCCCAGGAGGTCGATGACCTGCTCGGGGCGTTCGATGCCAAACTTCTCCTTCACGCGCTCCACCCCCATCACTTCAAACTCCTTGTCGCCAAACTTAGGGCGATAGATGAGTGCATTCTCAGTTACCAACTGTCCGTAGTCCTTGTCGGGTGTCATCATATAGGTCTTGATGCCCAGCTGGTCGGCCTGATGGGCAAGTGTGCCGATGACATCGTCAGCCTCGTAGCCACTCACCTCAAGGATGGGTATGCGGTAAGCACGCAGAATGTCTTTGATGATGGGTACACTGGCACGGATATCTTCGGGAGTCTCCTCGCGCTGTGCCTTGTATTGCTCGAATAGCTCGTGACGGAACGTAGGTCCCTTGGGGTCAAAGGCCACGCCTATGTGTGTAGGTTGCTCTTTCTTGAGCACATCTTCCAATGTATTTACAAAGCCGAAGATGGCCGATGTATTTTGTCCTTTCGAATTGATACGCGGAGCTCGTATGAAGGCATAGTAGGCTCTGTAGATAAGAGCATATGCATCGAGCAGAAAGAGTCTTTCCATACTAAGAAGCTAATTAGTTATTGCAAAGATACATAATTTTTCGTATCTTTGCCACGGAAATAATTATTAATAAGAGGAAAAACACGGATAGATGAAGAAAGTACTATCATTCTCCGCGATGCTGATGCTTGGACTGCTGCTATCGCAACTATTGCCCGGAGCATTGGGCGCGAACTATGAAACTACTCGCCATGGAATAGAGGTTCTGCTTGGTGTGTGTCTTGCTTTTATCATGATCAATGTAGGCCGCGAGTTCGAGGTCGACAAGTCAAACATCAAGGCTTATGCCAAGGACTACTTGGTAGCCATGTTGGCAGCTGCTATGCCGTGGCTTTTCATTGCCCTTTACTACATCTTTGTGCTGATGCCTACCGAATGGTGGTCACAAGGTCAGGTTTGGAAGGAGTCGCTCCTCCTGAGCCGCTTTGCAGCCCCCACATCGGCCGGTATTCTCTTTACCATGCTTGCCGCTATCGGACTTCAGAAGAGCTGGATTTACAAGAAGATACAGGTGCTTGCCATCTTCGATGACTTGGATACCATACTGCTCATGATTCCCCTACAGATAGCCATGATCGGTATGCAGTGGCAGATGGGTGTCATCCTCGTGGTGGTAGTGCTGCTGCTCTGGATAGGCTGGAAGAAGATGTCGTCGTTTGCCTTCCGCAGCGATTGGAAGAGTTTGCTCGTATATTCAGCCCTGACCTATGGTGCTACCTATGTCATATACATCCTTACCGACCACTTCTTTGGCGAAGAGGGTAGTGTGCACATCGAGGTGCTGCTGCCAGCCTTCGTATTCGGTATGGTGATGAAGCATGGCCACGGCTCCTCTAAAGCTGATGACCGTGCTGCTACCGTGATATCTCTGCTCTTCATGCTGCTGGTAGGTATGAGCATGCCGCTCATTCATTTGGAGGATACGCCCGCCCAAACCAACAGTGTGATAGCTTCACTGCCCATGCTCTCATGGGGCAGCATAGCCTTGCATGTGGTGATGGTATCACTGCTATCCAATGTAGGTAAGCTCACCCCGATGCTCTTCTACCGCGACCGTTCGCTCAAGGAGCGCCTTGCCCTTTCAGTAGGTATGTTTACCCGTGGCGAGGTAGGTGCAGGTGTTATCTTCATTGCGTTGGGATACCACATTGGTGGCCCCATCCTGCTCATCTCGGTGCTCACCCTGGTGTTTAATCTTATCCTCACAGGCTTCTTCGTAGTCATTGTGAAGCGCCTTGCCCTGAGCTGCCACGAGGCATAATTTATAGTAACCTTTTCAACCCTAATAGTACGATATACTTCTATGGCCGAAGATATAGTGATGACCCCCATGATGAAGCAGTTTCTTGAGCTCAAGGCCAAGCATCCTGATGCCATCATGCTGTTTCGTTGTGGCGACTTCTACGAGACCTATTCTACCGATGCTATCGTAGCCAGCGAGATCCTGGGTATCACCCTCACCAAGCGTGCCAACGGTAAGGACAAGCACCTCGAGATGGCAGGCTTCCCCTACCATGCGCTCGACACCTACCTGCCCAAGCTGGTGCGTGCAGGTCGTCGTGTAGCCATCTGCGACCAATTAGAAGACCCTAAGCTGACCAAGAAGCTCGTCAAGCGCGGTATCACCGAGCTCGTCACACCCGGTGTGTCTATCAACGAGAATGTGCTCAACTACAAGGAGAACAACTTCCTTGCTGCCGTGCACTTCGGCAAGGGATCGTGCGGAGTTGCCTTCCTGGATATCTCTACCGGCGAGTTTCTCACTGCCGAGGGACCGTTTGACTATGTAGACAAGCTACTTGTCAACTTCGCCCCCAAGGAGGTGCTCTTCCAGCGCGGCTTGCGCAGCCAGTTTGAGAGCAATTTCGGTAGCAAATACTGCACCTTCGAACTCGACGACTGGGCCTTTACCGACTCCTTTGCCCGCGAAAAACTCATCAAGCACTTTCAGGTCAAGAACCTCAAGGGCTTCGGCATCGAGCATCTCAAGAGCGGTATCGTAGCCTCAGGAGCCGTACTCCATTACCTGGAGGTAACCCTGCATACACAGATCAAGCATATCACCACCCTCTCGCGCATCGAAGAGGAGCGCTATGTGCGCCTCGACCGCTATACCGTGCGTAGCCTTGAGCTCATACATCCCATGAACGATGGCGGCAAGTCACTGCTCGATGTCATCGACCACACCATCAGCCCCATGGGAGCCCGCCTGCTCAAGCGTTGGGTAGTGTTTCCCCTCAAGGAGGAGCGAGCCATCAACGATCGTCTCGAGATCGTTGAGTACTTCTTCCGTCACCCCGACTTCCGTGAGTTGCTCGACGAGGCCCTGCATCAGATAGGCGACCTCGAGCGCATCATCTCCCGTGTGGCAGCAGGCCGCGTGTCGCCCCGCGAAGTCGTACAGCTCAAGATAGCCCTCAGCGCCATTGAGCCTGTCAAGGCAGCCTGCGAGGCATCTGACAACGAGAGCATCCGCCGCATAGGCGAGCAGCTCAACGTGTGCCGCACCATCCGCGACCGCATCGCCCATGAGATCAAGAACGACCCACCCCTGCTCGTAGCTAAGGGAGGCGTCATCGCCGATGGCGTGAGCGACGAACTCGACCAGCTGCGCCACATTGCCTACTCCGGCAAGGACTACCTGCTACAGATGCAGCAGCGCGAGAGCGAGGCCACAGAGATCCCCAGCCTCAAGATAGCCTACAACAACGTCTTCGGCTACTACATCGAGGTGCGCAACACCCACAAGGACAAGGTACCCGAGACCTGGATACGCAAGCAGACCCTCGTCAATGCCGAGCGCTACATCACCCAGGAGCTCAAGGAGTACGAAGAGCAGATCCTTGGTGCCGAAGACAAAATCTCGGCCCTCGAGACCCGCCTCTACAACGACCTCGTATATGCACTCAACGAGTACATCCCCGCCATACAGATCAATGCCAATCAGATAGCCCGTCTCGACTGTCTGCTCTCCTTCGCTACCGTCGCCTCGATGCACCGCTACGTGCGCCCCGTGGTTGACGACAGCACCGTGCTCGACATCCGTCAGGGCCGTCACCCCGTGATCGAGCAGCAGCTTCCCGTGGGCGAGAGCTACATTGCCAACGACGTACTCATTGATACCGACAACCAGCAGATCCTCATCATCACCGGTCCCAACATGGCCGGTAAGTCGGCCCTCTTGCGCCAGACAGCCCTTATCACCCTCATGGCACAGATAGGCAGCTTCGTGCCTGCTGAGGCCGCCCGTGTAGGCTTGGTCGACAAGATATTCACCCGCGTAGGAGCCAGCGACAATATCTCCGTGGGCGAGTCTACCTTTATGGTCGAGATGACCGAGGCATCAGATATCCTCAACAACCTCAGCCCCCGCAGCCTCGTGCTCTTCGATGAGCTTGGTCGCGGTACCTCTACCTACGACGGCATCTCCATTGCCTGGGCCATCGTAGAGTACATCCATGAGAACAGCCGTGGCCGTGCCCGCACCCTCTTTGCCACCCACTACCACGAGCTCAACGAGATGGAGCGCACCTTCTCACGCATCAAGAATTTCAACGTAGCCGTGCGCGAGGTCGACAAGAAGGTTATCTTCGTGCGCAAGCTCCAGCCCGGAGGCTCCAACCACTCATTCGGTATCCACGTAGCCAACATGGCCGGTATGCCCAAGAGCATCGTCAAGCGAGCCGAGAAGATATTGCAGCAGATGGAGAGCAATGCCGCTGCCGAAGGCATCAGCAAGCCCACCGAGGCCATTGCCGATAGCCGCGAAGGCATGCAGATGAGCATCTTCCAACTCGACGATCCCGTGCTGTGCCAGGTGCGCGACGAGATTCTTGGCATTGATGTCAACAACCTTACTCCCCTCGAAGCCCTCAACAAACTCAACGAGATCAAGAAGATTGTAAAGGGTAGGTAATACAAAACCTGACAACACCTACGCGTGGTATCTATATCAAGGATGGAAAGAAGGTAGTGATTAAGTAACACACTCCTCCCCATATAAGCAAACCACTCTGCTGACCCTGCTATGTCTTCAAGAAATAGGCGCAGACGTATCTTGAAGGCATGGCTGAGTCAACGAAAGAAAAGAATGTTCTTAACTTTCTTAGGCTACGCAGTCAACATTTTCAGGTTTGTTGTCAACTTTTTCAGTAGAAAAAGACAAATAAAACAACTGATTACTGATGACTTTCAATAACCAACAAAACATAATCAATATCAAGCACTTACACATACACCAAGTATTCAGTTATTCAGTTATTCAGTAAAAAATTGGAAGGTAAAAATAGGTAAAAAAGAGGTTATATATATAATTATAATTATATATATAAATTTTCTCTTCCATATTTTGCACTCCATTAAAAACTTCTGAATAACTGAATAACTGAATACATCGTGACTTCCGCACGTCACTCAAGTCCGCCAGTCATCATGTTAAGCTGCCCAGTTGCGCGGCGAGCGCAAAAGAATCAGCTCGCAAGGCTAAAACTTAGCGTGCCGAGCCTCGAAAATCTGCCCTCAAGCCCGAAATATATGCCGTCGCGCCCTCAAGCCGAAAAAATATTTCTCGCACACTATCAACCACTTACAAAAAGTCTTTTGCACTCTTTTGCTATAAGTCGGAATGGAAAATTTCGATTTTGTACCTTTGCATTAGAAAACGAATTCACAATTCACAATTGGCCGTCCGGAAGGCTCACTAAACACTAAACACTATGCGAATCAACTGGAAAGAAATACTCAAGCTACTTATCACCGTGCTCACCGCCATTGCCGGTACTCTTGGAGTTATGAGCTGCACTATGTAGGCGTAAGGCCACGGCCAAAACACAGATAATATGGGGGTGTGTTGGATATTCGGACGTTTTTGTATATCTTCGCACCCTCACAAACATAACTAAAACGAATGAAGATGATGAAAAAGAGTATCTTATCAGTGCTGTCGGTAGCGATGGTGGCCTTGACGTTGACCGCATGTGGCCCCAAGCGCAGCTACGAGACAGTAGACGGCGATCCTATGCAGAGCCGTATCTACACCCTGGACAATGGACTGAAGGTGTACCTCACCGTGAACAAGGAGACTCCGCGCATACAGGCTAACATCCCGGTACGTGTGGGTGGTAAGAATGACCCGGCCGAGACAACGGGATTGGCTCACTACTTCGAGCACTTGATGTTTAAGGGCACCGAGAGCTTCGGCACACAGAACTATGCCGAGGAGAAGCCTTTGCTGGATGAGATAGAGAGGCTGTTTGAGGTGTATCGCACCAAGACCGACGAGGCTGAGCGCGCTGCCATATACCGCGTCATCGATAGTCTGTCGTACGAGGCTTCGAAGCTATCGATCCCCAACGAGTATGACAAGCTGATGGCGGCCATCGGTGCCGACGGTACGAACGCGTACACGAGCTTTGACGTGACCTGCTACGTGGAGGATATCCCCTCAAACCAGCTGGAGAACTGGGCTAAGATACAGGCCGACCGATTCAAACATAACGTGATACGTGGCTTCCACACGGAGCTGGAGACGGTGTATGAGGAGAAGAACATGAGCCTGACACGCGATAGCCGCAAGCTGAACGAGGCTATGTTTGCGGCCCTCTTCAAGAAACACCCCTACGGCACGCAGACGGTGCTGGGTACGCAGGATCACCTGAAGAACCCTTCGATAACGAACATCAAGAACTATTACCACAAGTGGTATGTGCCCAACAATATGGCTATCTGTCTGTCGGGCGACTTTGACTTTGACGAGGCGATGGATATCATCGAGAAGTACTTTGGCGATATGGAGCCCAACAAGGACTTGCAGATGCTGAGCTTCGAGCCCGAGGAGGAGATCACCGAGCCCGTGGTGAGCGAGGTATGGGGGCTGGAGTCGGAGCGCGTGGCGCTGGCATGGCGATTCCCCGGTGCGGCATCGGACGAGGCGCTGATGTTGAGCGTGATCGATGTGATCATGCGCAACGGTAAGGCGGGTCTCATCGACCTCAACCTGACTCAGCAGCAGAAGATGCTATCGGCACAGTCGTATGCCTATGCGCAGAGCGACTATACTACCTACTTCATGCAGGGTGCTCCGAAGGCGGGCCAGTCGCTCGACGAGGTGAAGGAGCTGCTCTTGGCACAGATAGAGGCCTTACGCCAGGGCGAGTGGGACGAGGAGCTGCTCACCGCAGGCATTGCCAACTACAAGCTGAGAGTGCAGCAGATGCTGGAGGACAACGACTCGCGTGCCGAACTCTTTGTGGATGCCTTTGTCAATGGACAGGAGTGGGCCGATGTGGTGAACCGCATCGAGCGCATGGGTGCCATCACCAAGGACGAGGTGCTGGCCTTTGCCAATGAGCACTTCAAGGACAACAACTATGCTATCGTATACAAGCGTCAGGGTCAGGACCCCAACGTGAAGAAGATTGCCAAGCCGGCTATCACACCTATCTTCATGAACCGCGACACTACCAGCGCCTTCCTGCGCGAGGTGCAGGCATCGGTGGTAGATCCCATCGAGCCGGTGTTTGTAGACTTCGAGAAGGAGATGCAGAAGGGTACCATCGGTGAGCTGCCGCTCTTGTACAAGAAGAACGAGATGAACGACCTCTTCACCTTGCAGTATATCTTCGACTTTGGTTCGAATGAGATGAAGGAGCTCTCTGTAGCACGTAGCTACCTCGACTACCTGGGTACGTCGGACATGACGACTGCCGAGATCAAGCAGGCTTTCTACAACCTGGCGTGCAGCTATCGCCTCAGCGTGGGCTACTCGCAGGTGACCATTTCGCTCAGTGGCTTGGCTGAGAATATGGACAAGGCCATGGCGTTGCTCGAAAAGGTGATTGCCGACGCACAACCCAACCAGGCTGCTTATGACAACCTGGTGACCGACCAGCTCAAGGCACGCGCCAACAACAAGGCCAACCAGAACTCAAACTTCAGCATGCTGCGCCAATATGGCTTGTATGGCGCGCAGAACCCCTCGAAGAACATCCTCAGCGAGAAGGAGCTGCGCAGCATGAATCCCGAGACGCTCATCGAGTCTATCGCCCAGCTGCCCACATTGGAGCACCGCGTGCTCTACTACGGTCCTATGGCTATGGACGAGGTGGTGGCTACCGTGGGTGAGCTGCACAAGGTGCCCGCTACACTGAAGAGCGTGGCCAAGAACGAGAACTTCAAGTACCAGCGTGCCGACGAGAACATGGTGTACATTGCTCCGTACGATGCGAATCAGATATACCTGTCGTCGGTATCGAACCAGGGCGAGGCATACGACGCTACCATGACACCTATCATCACACTGTACAACGAGTACTTTGGCGGTGGCATGAACAGCATTGTGTTCCAGGAGATGCGCGAGGCACGCGGCTTGGCCTATAGCTCATCGGCCCGCATGACGGAGCCTTCGCGCGTGGAGGATCCCTACTACTACTGGACCTACATCGCTACACAGAACGATAAGATGATAGATGCGCTCAGCGCCTTTGACGAGATCATCAACGATATGCCCGTGAGCGAGCAGGCCTTCAGCATCGCCAAGGAGTCGCTCATCGGTCGCTTGCGTACATCACGCGTGACACGCGCTGGCGTGCTCGACTATTACCTGTCATTGGAGAAGCTGGGACTCAGCGAGGATCCTCTGGCACAGCTCTATGAGAAGGTGCAGACCATGACCCTCGACGATGTGGTAGAGTTCCAGCAGACGCATGTGAAGGACCGCAAGTATATCACCTGCATCTTGGGCCGCGAGGCTGACCTCGACATGAAGTCGCTCGAGAAATGGGGCAAGATCATACGACTCACCCAAGAGGATATCTTCGGGTACTAAACGGAAAAAAGAAAACGAGTGAGGCTTCTCACTCGTTTTTTTTTGTATCTATCAGTTTTGAGTTGTGAGCTATGGGCTCCTACTTAATCCTGCTACGCAGTCTTTTCTTCCTCCTCGCTCGGCATAGATTAAGCAAGCTTATCTCTGCTCTCGCTCCTTCGTCAGTTCCTAACTCCTCCTTGCTTTCACCATACACCATACGCCGAGCAGCACGAAGGGGATGCTGAGGAGCTGGCCCATATCAAGGGTCATGCCCACCTCAAAGTCGCTCTGTACCTCTTTGCAGAACTCTACGAAGAAGCGGAAGGTGAAGATGTTGGTGAGGCAGTAGCCAAAGAAGAAACCGGTGCCTACCTTGCGGGGCATGCGGCGGTAGAGCATCCAGCCGATGAGGCCAAACACAGCGTAGGCGATAGCCTCGTAGAGCTGTGCAGGGTGGCGGGGCAGCATGTCGACCTGGGTGAAGATGAATCCCCAGTCGCCTCCTGTGGGGCGGCCGATGATCTCGGAGTTCATGAGGTTACCCAAGCGGATGCAGCAGGCCGTGATGGGAGTGGCAATAGCGATATTGTCGAGCACGGTCCATAGGGGTACCTTATACTTACGCACATAGAGCCACAGGGCAATCATGAGTCCCAAGGTGCCGCCATGGCTGGCAAGGCCCTGATAGCCGATGAGGCGCACGCCCGTACCGGTGAAGCGGATGGGCAGCAGCATCTCAATGAAGCGGGGAAAATCGTGGAGGTAGTACTGCGGCTCGTAGAAGAGGCAGTGACCGATGCGGGCTCCCGCAAGGATGCCGATGAAGCAGTAGAAGAAGAGGGGCTCGAAGAGCTCATCCTTAATCTTCTGCTCCTTGTAGAGGCGTTGCACGAGGAGATAGGCGCCTGCAAGGCCTATCATCCAAAACAGTGCATAAAAACGTATCGGACCTATACCGATAGGAGGATTCCAGGTGATCATGTTTTTAATTAGGAGTTAGGAATTAGGAGTTAGGAATTTTTTCCACGCAATGAACAAGGTTTATTAGGAGTCGGGGAGTATCTTTTTCGAAACGGGTTCGGGGCTTTCCTTTAGCGTTTTGGTGATGCTTGACAAGATTTTCGAGAGCTCCACTGCTTCGGAGTGGATGGAATTGAACTCTTGCTCTGTGAGGTATCCGGTCTCGTGTAGTAGCTCAAGCCAGTAGATGGTTTCGGCACATTCCTTGAAAGCAATGTAATTCTTTGCAAGAAAATCCTTACGGCTGATACCATAGGCTGCTTCTACAACATTAGCTCCGATACTGGTTCCACTTCGAAGAAGTTGTTAGGATATGATGAATTCCTTTTTCGACTCGCACAGATAACCATATAGCTTGATGATGCGGATGGCAAAGCTCTTGCTCTTGGTACGTATGATGTTTGAGTCTTCGGTTTCCATAATTCCTACTTCCTAACTCCTACTTCCTAATTCATTTACACGTTGAAACGGAAGTGCATGATGTCACCATCCTGAACGATGTACTCCTTACCCTCGACAGAGAGCTTACCAGCTTCGCGCACAGCAGCTTCGGAGCCATACTTGATGTAGTCGTCGTACTTGATGACCTCGGCACGGATGAAGCCCTTCTCGAAGTCGGTGTGGATGACACCGGCACACTGGGGCGCCTTCCAACCCTTGTGGTAGGTCCATGCACGCACCTCCTGCACACCGGCAGTGATGTAGGTCTCGAGGTTGAGCAATGCGTAGGCCGACTTGATGAGGCGGGCTACACCTGACTCCTCCAAGCCAACCTCGGCAAGGAACATCTGACGGTCTTCGTAGGTCTCGAGCTCGGCGATGTCGGCCTCGGTGCGGGCAGCTACGATGAGCAGCTCGGCATTCTCCTCCTTGATGGCTTCGCGCACTTGCTCTACATATTTGTTGCCATTGATGGCGCTCTTCTCATCGACGTTGCACACGTAGAGCACGGGCTTCGAGGTGAGGAGGAAGAGCTCCTTGGCGGCCTTCTGCTCGTCCTTGGTGTCGAAGGTCACGCTACGGGCCGACTTACCCTGCTGCAACACGTCGCGGTACTTGCACAATACCTCGTACTGCAACTTGGCTGTCTTGTCACCACCGGTGGTTGCCTGCTTCTGCACGCGCTGGATGCGCTGCTCTACGGTCTCGAGGTCCTTGATCTGCAGCTCGGCATCGATGATCTCCTTGTCGCGCACGGGGTCTACAGAGCCGTCTACGTGGGTCACATTGTCGTCGTCGAAGCAACGGAGCACGTGGATGATGGCGTCGGTCTCGCGGATGTTGGCAAGGAACTTGTTACCCAGTCCTTCGCCCTTGCTGGCACCCTTCACCAATCCGGCAATGTCAACAATCTCCACGGTGGTGGGGACGATACGGTTGGGGTTGATGAGCTCGGCAAGCTTGTTGAGTCGCTCGTCGGGTACGGTGATTACGCCCACGTTGGGTTCGATAGTACAGAAAGGGAAGTTTGCTGCCTGCGCCTTGGCGTTTGACAAACAGTTGAAAAGGGTCGACTTACCCACGTTGGGAAGTCCTACGATGCCGCATTGTAGTGCCATAAATTAACTTATATTTTATATGATCTGATTTTCGGCGCGAAATTACTCAAAAAATCTCTCATTACGAAAGAAATGCAGCAAGAATACCCATTCTTGGCTAAGTAAATGGGCTTCGGCTTCGTTAAATCGATTTTTTACACTAATTTTGCAATCCATAAATAAAACCACAACATAAAACATGGAAAAGAAATTTAAGAGAACAACCGTGACCTCGGCACTTCCCTATGCCAACGGTCCGGTGCATATCGGTCACTTGGCTGGTGTGTATGTGCCTGCCGACATCTATGTGCGTTACCTCCGCCTCAAGGGCGAGGAGGTGCTCTTCGTGGGTGGCTCTGATGAGCATGGCGTGCCCGTGACACAGCGTGCCCGCAAGGAGGGTATCACTCCGCAGGATGTGGTGGACCGCTATCACAATATCATCAAGGAGAGCTTCAAGGAGTTTGGTATCTCATTCGACGTATATAGCCGTACCACATCGGACGTGCATCATAAGTTTGCGTCGGACTTCTTCCGCAAACTCTACGACGAGGGTAAGCTGGTGGAGCAGTCAACCAAGCAGTTCTACGACGAGAAGACAGAGAAGTTCCTCACCGACCGCGACGTGGTGGGCGAGTGCCCCTACTGCCACAAGCAGGCTTACGGTAACCAATGTGAGGAGGGCTGCGGACGTGCGCTGGAGCCTACCGAGCTCATCAATCCCCGTTCAAAGGAGACAGGTGAGACTCCCATCCTGAAGGAAACCAAGAACTGGTACCTCCCCCTCAACGAGTATCAGCAGTGGCTGAAGGAGTGGATCCTGGAAAACCACAAAGAGTGGCGCCCCAATGTGTATGGCCAGTGCAAGTCATGGCTCGACATGGACCTCCAGCCTCGTGCTATGACCCGCGACCTCGACTGGGGTATCCCCGTGCCCGTAGAGGGTGCCGACGGCAAGGTGCTCTACGTATGGTTTGACGCGCCTATCGGCTACATCTCAAACACCAAGGAGCTGTGCGACAATGAGCCCGAGAAGTGGGGCTCGTGGGAGAAATGGTGGCAGAATGAGGATACACGCTTGCTCCACTTCATCGGTAAGGACAACATCGTGTTCCATTGCATCATCTTCCCCGTGATGATGAAGGCTCATGGCAAGTACGTGATGCCCGACAACGTGCCCAGCAACGAGTTCCTCAACCTCGAGGATGACAAGATTTCAACCTCACGCAACTGGGCAGTGTGGTTGCACGAGTACCTCGTGGACTTCCCCGGTAAGCAGGATGTGTTGCGCTATGTGCTCACAGCCAATGCTCCCGAGACAAAGGATAATAACTTTACCTGGCGCGACTTCCAGGCACGCAACAATAATGAGCTCGTGGCTGTGTACGGTAACTTCGTGAACCGTGCGCTCGTGCTCACTCACAAGTACTTTGACGGTAAGGTGCCTGCTTTCGGCGAGCTCACCGACTATGACAAGGCTACCATTGCAGAGTTTATGGATGTGAAGGCCGAGGTGGAGAAGCTGCTCGACGGATTCAAGTTCCGCGAGGCACAGAAGGAGGCTATGAACCTCGCCCGCATCGGTAACAAGTACCTTGCTGATACTGAGCCTTGGAAGCTGGCCAAGACCGACATGGAGCGCGTAGGTACCATCCTCAACCTCTCACTGCAGTTGGCGGCTAACCTCGCCATTGCTTTCGAGCCCTTCCTCCCCTTCAGTAGCGAGAAGCTGCGTGGCATGCTCGGCATGGAGACCTTCGAGTGGGAACAGCTCGGACGTACCGACCTGCTCGCTGCTGGCCATCAGTTGGGTAAGGCTGAACTCCTCTTCGAGAAGATTGAGGACAGCGCCATCGATGCTCAGATGCAGCGTCTCGAGGAAATCAAGAAGGCCAACGAGGCTGCCAACTACAAGGCTAACCCCGTGAAGCCGCTCGTATCGTTTGAGGATTGGGAGAAGCTCGACATCCGCGTAGGTACCGTGCTCGAGTGTGAGCGTGTGCCCAAGATGAAGAAGCTGCTCAAGTTTAAGATTGCCGACGGACTTGCTGACCGCACCATCGTGAGCGGTATCGCTGAGCACTGTGCTCCCGAGGAGCTCGTAGGCAAGCAGGTGCTCTTTATTGCCAACTTTGCTCCCCGCCAATTCAAGAATGGCCTCGTGAGCGAGGGTATGATCCTTAGCGCCGAGAACTTTGATGGCTTATTGGCTGTGACATCGCTCCTCCGCGAGGTGAAGCCCGGCAGCCAGGTGGTGTAAGGTATACTAACCATTAGCATATATGATAGCAGCACTCCTCAGCATAGGGGTGCTGCTTATTTTTTGCATCTAGGCGCAAAGTGTTGGAATGTTGGATAAAAGTTTCTACATTTGCATGGTAAAGCAATTATTCATCCCTTAAATCAAGTACCACGATGCGCACACTCATCACCATCTTACTCACCTGCTGCTACACACTGCTGAGCGCTCAGGACATCTGTTACAAGTTTGACTTCACGAAAGGCAAGCGGGTCAAGGAGGACTATATCCGCGTAGGAACTGATATGCTGTATACACCCGAGCGGGGCTATGGATACGACTTTGTGGAGGAGGCTGCGGTGGCTGATAAGAACGCGCCTGCACCCTTCTACTTCTCGGTGGATGTGCCCGATGGAAACTATCGGGTGAGCATCGTGGTGGGTAGCACCCGAGCTGCGGGCATCACTACGCTGCGTGGCGAGAGCCGCCGCCTCTTCTATGAACGGGTGGCTACGAAGCGGGGCGAACTGAAGACGTGTACCTTTACCATCAATAAGCGCAACACCCACATCGGGGGCAACGAATATGTGCGTATCAAGCCGCGTGAGCAGGGTAAACTCAATTGGGACGACAAGCTCACCATCGAGGTGGCGGGCCCCATGCCGCAGATAGCAGAGATGACCATCGAACGCGTTGAGACTGCCACTACCGTGTTTCTCTGTGGCAACTCTACCGTAGTGGACCAGGACAATGAGCCGTGGGCAAGCTGGGGACAGATGATACCGCGATTCTTCGATGAGGAGGTGTGCTTTGCCAACTATGCCGAGTCGGGCGAGACGGCGGCTACCTTCATTGCTGCGGGCCGACTGAAGAAGTTGCTCACACAGGTGAAGGAGGGTGACTACATCATTGTGGAGTTTGGCCACAATGACCAGAAGCGTAAGGGAGTGGGCGAGGGGGCTTTCTACTCCTTTATGACCAATATGAAGATATTTGTGGATGAGGCGCAACGACGCGGTGCCGTACCTATCCTCGTGACTCCCACACAACGTCGTAGTTTCAATGGGGAGGGTAAGATTACGGATACGCACCTGGACTTCCCCGATGCGACGCGCTTCCTCTGTAATCGCGAGGGAGTTCACCTTATCGACCTGCATGCCATGACGCGCACACTCTACGAGGCCATGGGGCCCGAGGCATCAAAAGGGGCCTTTGTGCATTATCCCGCAGGTAGCTACCCAGGACAGGATAAGCCGCTGGCCGACAACACGCACTTTAACCCTTATGGAGCCTATCAGATCAGCAAATGTATTATCGAGGGCATGAAGGCGCTCGACATTGAGCTACTGCGCCACCTGCGCCCCGACTATATACCCTACGACCCTGCACATCCGGATGAGCGCAGTGCTTTCGTGTGGGACGACAGTCGATTTGTGGAGATCGCGAAGCCGGATGGAAACTAAAAAATAATCTGTATAACCTCTACGGCAATCATAAATAGCAGGATGCCGCTGTAGATGATCTTTAGGCCCGTGGTGAGCACGAAGCCTACGAACGACATTAGGGCTACCTTCAACGCCTTTCCCTTCGAGGCACTCTCCATGAGTTCGCCAATGAAGGCACCCACGAACGGACCCAGGATAAGGCCCCAAGGCGGGAAGAAGAAGAGTCCGGCAATGAGTCCGGCCACAGAGCCGCGTGTGGCCTGCTTGCCGCCCCCACTGAGGTTGGTGAGCCACACGGGGGCTATATAGTCGAGCACCGATACGATGACCAGGAAGATGCCGCATATCCACAAGGCGACATTGCTGATGGTGGCCTCCTCGCAAGGGAGCAGCAGCAGTAATCCGACATAGCTGATAGGTGCACCCGGCAGAGCGGGGAGCACAGAGCCCAAGAGTCCGACAATGCCGCACACAAGGGCAAGGATGATGAGTAAGGTTTCCACTTCTTTAATTGAAAATTAAAACGTGTCGCTTTTAATTCTTCACTTTTAGCTCTTCATTCTTATTGATCAGTTCCAGCAGCTTCTCCACGGCATGCTCCTCGGGAATGTTCTTCTCGATGCACTCCTTCTGTTTGTAGAGGCTCACTTTACCGCGTGCAGCACCTACGTAGCCATAGTCGGCATCGGCCATCTCGCCAGGACCATTCACGATGCAGCCCATGATGGCAATCTTGAGACCCTTGAGGTGCGATGTAGCAGCCTTGATGCGGGCAATGGTGTCTTCCAATGCGTAGAGCGTACGGCCACAGCCGGGGCACGAGATGTACTCGGTCTTGCTGGTGCGCACACGCGCTGCTTGCAGAATGTTGAGTGCTGTAGCGTCAATCTGCTGGGGTGCGATGTTATCGCCTATGTTGTGGATATAGAGTCCGTCAACGAGTCCATCGATGCAGAGTACGCCACTGTCAGCAGCAGCACGCAACTGGAGATCAGAGAGCGACTCCTCGGCATAGTGCTGGAAGTAGACGATGGGGTTGGTGATGCCTTCGTGCATGAGCAGATGGGCCAAAGCGCGGTGCTCGCCCACACGATGCAGGTGTCCGGTTTGGTGTACGATGACCACCTCGGGGTGTGTCTTGAGGCATGCCAGCACCTCTTCAGAGCATTGGCTATAGGTGACAAAGAGGAACTTGAGCGGAGCGGGACACATGGCCAGGAGGGGCAGGTAGTTGCGCTCACCGAAGCCCATGAATACGGGGTAGGTGTTCTTCTCGCCTGTCCATGCCGGAGCATCTACAATGAGGGGTATGTCGGGGCGGTTCTCGGGCAGGGTGCTACCGCAGTAGAGGTAGTCGGGGCGGAGGTTGGCATCGAAGGTACGCTCCTTGCCAAAGCAGCTGCCGATGACTACAGGCACTTGTCCGCCACCAATATTGGATACGGCATGGGTGGTGCGGCGCTCGGGAGCAAAGTAGTTGAACTCCTTGGCTACGACGCCCTCGATGGGCAGATGTATGGCATGTGCGGTTACGTATTGTACCAACGATTGTGCTACGGGAATCTCGGCCTCGGGAGCCTCGCTCAGCGATACGCGTATGGTGTCGCCCAAGCCGTCGTAGAGTAGGGCGCCTATGCCCACAGCACTCTTGATACGGCCATCTTCGCCTTCACCGGCTTCGGTAACGCCCAGGTGCAAGGGGAACGACATGCCCTCCTTCTCCATGGTGGCTACGAGCAGGCGCACGGTGCGCACCATAATGACGGTGTTGCTGGCTTTGATGGAGATGACTACGTTGGTAAACTCCTCGGCCACGCAGATGCGCAGAAACTCCATACATGACTCTACCATGCCCTCGGGTGTGTCGCCATAGCGACTCATGATGCGGTCGCTGAGCGAACCGTGGTTGACGCCGATGCGGATGGCGGTGTGGTTCTCCTTACAGATGTTGAGGAAGGGAATCAGCTTGGCGCGTATCTTTTCAATCTCTGCCGCATACTCCTCATCGGTGTAGGTGAGCTGCTTGAAGGTGCGGGCGGTGTCTACATAGTTGCCGGGGTTGATGCGCACCTTCTCGGCATAGAGTGCTGCCACATCGGCTACGCGGGCATTGAAGTGCACGTCGGCTACGAGGGGGGTATCGATACCTTGGTTACGCAAAGCAGCATTGATCTCGCGCAGGTTTTCGGCCTCGCGCACACCCTGGGTGGTGAGGCGCACATACTCGCCACCTGCCTCGACGATGCGACGGGCTTGTGCTACCGAACCTTCTGTATCGGTGGTGGCTGTGGTGGTCATTGATTGCACACGAATGGGGTTATCGCCTCCTAAGGGAGTACCGCCAATCTGTATCTCACTGCTTGTGCGGCGTTGGTAGTTGAATAGGTTCATATGATTGTTTGTTGTTGATTTTTTATATATTGGGGTTCATGATGACTTCGGCTGTGTGGCGCGAGCGGATGAGCTTGCGTGCCATGCGCTGCACATCCTTGGGGGTGACCTCGCGCAGGGCTTCGCCTGTGTCTAAGGTGGTGTGGTCGGCATAGCGTGCGTAGTCGGTGAGTGCTGCCATCCAATAGGCATCGCTACCCTTATAGTCCTGGTGCTGCTTCAGCAGATACTCGCGAGCCTTGCTGAATGCCTCGACTGAGGGACCCTCTTCGGCCACTTGGCGAAGGAGGCCGATGGCCTTGTTGAGCAGCGGCTGAGCCTGCTGGGGATTGGTGTTGAAGTTGTACATCAGAGTGAGTTCGTCGGCCGGTTGGCGCGAGATGCGTGAGGTGACCGACACGTTGTAGGTGCCGCTCTCCTGTTCGCGCAAGGTCTCAGTGCAGAGGGTGTTCATTACCTCGCTCAGAAGGGCGCAGGTGGCATTGCTATGTGCTGTGTAGCGCTCTTTTGCGGTGATGTTATAGATGACCGTGGTGACGGGATTCTCCATCGGGATATGTACGTGAGCCACATGCTTGCCCCGGCGCAGGCGGGGCAGAGCGGCGAGGTCGGCTTTCTCGCGCAGCTTGGCATTGCCGGGCAGCGAGGCGATGTATTGGCAGATGAGGGGTGTGAGTGCAGCTTTGTCGATGTTGCCTACAAAGATGAAGGTGAAGTCGGCCGCATTGGCAAAGCGCTCGCTGAAGAGCTGGCATGTGCGGTCGTAATCAACGCTGTCGGCCAAGGCCATGATAGCTTTGCGTTGGCGGGGATGAGGCTCATACATGGTACTGCGTAGGGTGTCGGCAAAGAGGCTCATCGGGCTGCTCTGCTGCTGCATCGCCGAGTAGTGTGTGCTCTGCTGCCAGCGAGCGAAGGCGTCATAGTCTTTTCGCACGGTGGTAAAGCGCAGGTGCAACAACTGCAGGAGTTGCTCCGTATCGTCCTTGGTGCAGCCTCCGCTGAAGGTTTCGGTAAGCGTGCCTACGTTGGTCTTGTACGATACGTTGTGTCCCTCCAAGGCACGGCCCAAGTCGCGGCCCGAGAGTTCGCCCAAGCCACCCATCGATGGAAGCGCATTGATGGCATTGATGTTGGCATACTCGCTATCGCCGATGAGCGAGGTGCCTCCATTGCTGGTTGCCGTGAGGCGTATGGTGTTGCTCGGGGCAGACTTCAGTATCACGCGGGCACCGTTGCTGAGGGTGAACTCGGTGGCGTCGTAGCGCTTGTTGTGCTTGGTGGCTACGATGGTACCTGCTTGGGGCTTGGTGGTCATGAGCTCGGGTGCTGGCTCCAGCTGCGGTATCTTGTGCGGCTGTGTAGGTTGGCGCCATGCTTGGCTGTATGCGGTGAGCACCTCCTCTTCGGTGGGCCATTGGTAGCTCTCGTGTGCACGACCCTGGAGGAGGATGGCGATGCCTCCACGGCTGTAGAGGTATTGGGCAAAGCGTGCATTTACCTTGTCAAGCGTCATCTCGGAGAGCAGTTGGCGATTGAGCTCGGCAGTCTGCTGCATCGATAGGAGCGGATTGCCGTGGAGGAAGTGGTCCATGCAACGCTGCACGAGGAAGTTGCTGGGCAGCTGTGCGCCGCCTTGTGCCTCCATCTGGCGGAGCGATAGGATGATCTGTGCACATACACGCTCATATTCCTCGGCCGAGAAGCCATGAGTCAATGCTTGGCTGAGCATGTAGACGAGCATCTGCATGCCTCCTTGCCAGTTGTTGCCTTGGAATCCGACGGAGGCAGATAAGGCCTTCTTGGTCATTGCCAGTGAATAGTCGCCATCCGAGAAGCGCACGCTGGCTCCTTGGGGTAACATGCCTGCCTGCTGGTAGTCGGCAATGCGGGCTGTAAGCATCGACATCACCATGGCGCGGCAGAAGACATCGCGCTGTCCCTCAAGGGTGAGGTTGGCGCCCATGGGGAGGGGATCGTACTTATAGCTGATACGCAGGGTGCCTGATGAGAGCTCGGGGTCGGTGCCGATGGCTACGATGGGAGCTGCATTGTCGGGCACGGTGTGGTAAATACGTTCGGGAGCACCGGCAGACACCTTAACATCGCTCCATAGCTTGCTGATGCTGCTCTCTACATAGGCTGCATCCACATCGCCCACGACGATGACAGCTTGCAGATCGGGACGGTACCACCGGTGATAGTAGTCGCGCAATGCCTGATAGGGGAAGTGGTCGACCACCTTCATCAGACCGATAGGCATGCGGTAGGCATAGCGGTTACTGTCGGGGAAGAGTCGAGGGAGGGTCTGCTCATAGATGCGGTCGCGGGCGCTACGCTTGCTGCGCCACTCCTCGTGTATCACTTGGCGCTCGGCATCAATCTCCTTATCGTCGAGGGTGATATGGGCACTCCAGTCGTTGAGTATCAGGAGGCACGAGTCTACCAATCCTGCACGCTGGGTGGGCACATTGGAGATGCTATACACCGTGTAGTCAAACGAGGTGTAGGCATTGATGTCGGTGCCAAACTTCACTCCATTCTCCTCAAGGTAGCTGATGAGGCGCTTGCCAGGAAAGTGCTTGGTACCGTTGAAGGCCATATGCTCAAGGAAGTGGGCCAAGCCGCGCTGATGCTCCTCTTCAAGCATCGAGCCTACGCGCTGCACAAGGTAGAATTCAGCCTCCTGGCGAGGTTGTGCATTCGGGTAGATATAGTAGGTGAGTCCGTTGTCGAGCTTGCCATGTCGCACCGTGGCGTCCATGGGCAGTGTCTGCGCTTGGGCGATGCACAGGGTGAACAAGAGTATCCATGTGGAGAGTATACGCATACTGAGGAAGGGGTTAAGATTTCGAATGCTTTTTATCGATTTTCGTAATGTCTGTAATAACTTGACAAAATTAGTATAAGGTGAGCGAAAAAGCAAAACTTGCTCCGTTTTTTTGACCTTGTCGCGAGGGAGGGGTAAACTGAAAAGTGCAGTGCAAGCCTAAAAAAAATGGTGGCAAAGTACAATATGAGCAGTTTTATTATTAAATTTGTGCACTAATTCATTTCTATGGAGCTATACAACATCATCACCAAACCTATTGAGGCAGAGTTCGCTGCTTTCAGAAAGATGCAGGACGACTTGGCTTTGAACCCCAATCCGCTGTTGAGGGAGATTATCCTCCATGTCAATAAGCAGCGTGGCAAACAGATGCGTCCGATGATGGTGATGCTCTTCGGAAAGGTGTTTGGCGAGGTGTCTGATACTACCTACAATGCAGCTCTTGCACTCGAACTGCTTCATACGGCCAGTTTGGTACACGATGATGTGGTGGACGATAGCATGCAACGCCGCGGACAGGCTTCGGTGAACGCCCTATACAACAATAAATTGGCTGTGCTTGTGGGCGACTATCTGCTCTCTACAGCGCTTGTCTTTACAGGCCGTTGTGGCGACCCTCGCATCACAGATATCGTTGGTGCCTTGGGACAAACGTTGGCCGATGGTGAAATCTTCCAGATGTTCCATAGCCACGAGAAAATGGTGTCTGAGGAGGTATACTTCGAGATTATCCGCAAAAAAACGGCATCGCTCTTCTCTTCGTGTGCAGAGATTGGTGCTTTGTCAGCAGGTGCTCAACCCGACGATGTGGCTCGTGCACGCCAGATAGGTGAATATATCGGTATCTGTTTCCAGATTCGTGACGATATCTTCGACTACTATAGCAACGATGTGGGCAAGCCTACTGGTAACGATATGCGCGAGGGCAAGCTCACCCTGCCCATCATCTATGCTGTACGCACGGAGGGTGACGACCGCATTTGCGAGATGATTGACCGCCTAAAGGCTGGTGAACTCTCGGAAGCTGAAATAGGTGAACTCATTGAGTTTGCCAAGGCAAAGGGTGGCATCGAATATGCTGAGCGCACCATGCAGGAGTATCGCAAGAAGGCCATCGACCTGCTCCCCGCAAGCATTGATGAGGATATACGTAATGCCATCATCGCATACATGGATGCGGTAATCAATAGATCAAAGTAATCTCTTTTCTTTATTTTATTATTGAGCCCGTAACTCCCAAAAGGCTACGGCAGCAGCGGCTGCCACGTTCAGTGAGTCTACGCCGTGAGCCATGGGTATGCGCACCACATAGTCGGCCGCACGTATTACCTCGTGTGCCAATCCGTCGCCCTCGGTGCCCATGATGATGGCCAGGCGCTGGATGCTCTTCAGAGCGGGGTAGTCGATAGATACCGAGTCGTCGGTAAGAGCCATGGCAGCAGTCGTGAACCCCTCGGCATGCAGTTCCTCTTCGATGTTGTCCACCCATGTCCAAGGCACGAGAAATACCGAACCCATTGATACACGCACGGCACGGCGGTTGAGGGGGTCGCATGCGGTGCGTGAGAGTAGCACTGCATCGATACCTAAGGCTGCAGCCGAGCGGAAGATGGCGCCGATATTGGTCGTGTCAGTAACGCTATCAATCACTACCACTCTGCGTGCATCCTTCAGTACAGTTGATAGGGGAGGCATCTCGGGGCGTAGCATGGCACACAGCACACCGCGTGTGAGTGTGTAGCCCGTGAGTGCAGCCAGCAATTCGCGGCTACCCGTATATATAGGTATATCGCCACAGCGCTCTACGATGTCGGCAGCGTCGCCCGTGATGTGGCGCTCTTCGCACAGCAGAGCTTGCGGCACATAGCCTGCATCCATGGCTACGCGTATCACCTTGGGGCTTTCGGCAATGAACACCCCTTTGTCGGGCTCGATGCGGCGGCGCAACTGCGCCTCGGTGAGGGTGCTAAACACCTCTATGCCGGGGTGGTCGAGCGATGTGATGTGTATGATGGGCATAAGCTACGTTGCTATGGAGAGAATTACAATTGGATGTCGATACCAGTGGCAAATACGCGCTCGGGATCAAAGAAGGTGGCACAGCTGTTTACCATGTGCTTCATGTCGGGGCGCACCTTTCCGTGATACATCTTACGGCCATTCACGATGACAATCACTTTGCGTGAGAAATCCACCATTTTATCGGAGAGGTACAGGGTGAAGGCGCCCTTCTTAGCGGGCTCATAATGCTTGGCATGCTTCACAGGGATGTTCCATCGGGGTTCGCGCTGAGTGACCTCATATTGTACGCGGTCAATGGTGAGTTCGATGGTGTTGTCTCTCACCGTCATCTCATATCTGGTACGCTCATTGCCTCCGATGGTGTCGCGCTCGTGGATGGCGATGTTGTAGAAACCACGGCGATAGATGCCATCCATGGGGTAGTCTTCCCAGATGAAATGGCGGGGATGCGGGTTACGGGTAAAATGACTCAGCCACGGTGTGGTGGGCGAGTAGTCGATGCCATGGCCACGTCCCGGGATGAGTTCGATGTGATGGCGATACTCAGTGGGGTAGCAGTGGTGCAAACTATCGAAGAGTTCGTGTGTGCGTGCAGTGAGCAGATCGCGGGCAAACATGAAGTCATTGGCTCCCGTGCGCAGCGAGAAACCTATGTTGCCACAGTTCTCGGCAGGTGCATCGAAGGGAATCTCTCCTCCTGCCATGGGACCCGCTGCAGCCAGGTAGTCGGCATAGAACGAGGCCAGGCGCTGACTACCATAGCCACCTTCGGAGATACCGAAGAGATACACCCTGTTGGCATTCACTTCACCACCTACAAAAGCCTGTCGCAGCAGACGCTCCCAAGCAAACTGCTTGGCTTGCTGCCACCAACGATAGTAGCTTCCCTCGTTCGGTATTTGGGGGATGAAGTAGAGCGATGGCGCATCCTCGAAGCGCGAGCAGAGGATATATCCTGTGCTCCACTCATGCGTCTTAGGTCCCGAACCATGGATATAGAGGTAGAGAGGCCATCCCTCGGTAGGCTTGTCGCCTTTGGTGCCAAAGTAGTAGGGCATCACGGCGTTGGGCTCCAAATGTGCGGGCAGTGGCCATAGCAGTGTGTCGGCATTGGTCAGCGGGCGTAGTGCGGGCAGGCGGTCCTCCTCGTATGCGAGGTTTGCCTCGCACCAAGCGTTCCATACAGTCGTGCGACACTCCTTCACGTTGTCCCATGAGATGGGCCTGTCACTTGTTTGGCGGGTGTGCCCACCTTGCAAGCATGTTGAGAAATGACTTTTCAGCGCCTCTCTATCAGTGGTTTGTCCCTGCATGGGGCAACTTAGCGCCAACATGGCGCATAGCAGTGTGTGTATCTTCATAGTAGGGCGTGCTTGTTAGTTTAGGGGGCGGCCAATCAGTGTTGCCGAGCTGGCATCGAGAATCTCCACCATCACGAAGTCACCGATGCGGTGGCTCTGCTTGTCAAACACTACGGTCTTGTTTTGCTCGGTGCGGCCGCAAAGCTGTTCGCGCGAACGCTTTGAGTAACCTTCTACTAGCACCTCGTAGGTCTTGCCGATGCAGCGTCGGTTGCTCTCTGCTGAGAGTTCATTCTGCACGGCGATGATCTCATTCAAGCGACGAATCTTGACTTCCTCAGAGATGTCGTCGGGCAAGTGGCGGCTGGCATAGGTGCCGGGGCGCTCGCTGTACTTGAACATGAAGGCCGAGTCGTACTCACACAATCGCATCAGTGAGAGCGACTCCTGATGATCCTCCTCCGTCTCTGAGTGGAAGCCCGAGAAGATATCGGTGCTCAGTCCGCAGTCGGGGATGATGCGACGTATAGCCTCTACACGCTCAAGGTACCACTCGCGGGTATACTTGCGGTTCATCAACTTCAGCACACGGCTGCTACCGCTCTGCACGGGTAGGTGTATGTGTTTGCATATGTTGGGCACCTCGGCAATGGCCTGCAGTGTCTCGTCGCTCATGTCTTTGGGGTGTGAGGTGGTGAATCGAACGCGCATATTGGGAGCAGCGGCTGCCACCATACGCAGTAGCATGGGGAAGGTGATGACCTCTCCCTCGCGCTCGAAGCGGTACGAGTTTACGTTCTGTCCCAGCAGTGTCACCTCCTTGTATCCCTTGGCTACCAGGTCGTTTACCTCGTTGAGGATGCTCTCTACGTCGCGACTACGTTCACGACCACGGGTATAGGGTACGATGCAGTAGTGGCAGAAGTTGTTGCATCCACGCATGATGGATACGAATCCAGAGATATGGTTGCCGCAGATGCGCGAGGGTATCACTTCGCGATAGGTCTCTGTGGTCGATAGCTCCACGTTCATAGCCTTCTCTCCTGCCTCCACTTGTGCGATGAGGTCGGGTAGTGAGAGGTATGCATCGGGGCCGGCCACGAGGTCCACGCCATAGTTTTCGATGAGGTTCTCCTTTACGCGTTCGGCCATGCATCCCACCACGCCAATGATAAGTTTATGTCCCTTCTTGCGTAGGGCATTCAGCGCATCCAGTCGGTGCAGAATCTTCTGTTCGGCATTGTCGCGTATCGAGCAGGTGTTGAGCAATACGGCATCGGCATCGTCCAGACTCTCGCAAGGGTCATAGCCTGCCATCTTCATTACCGAAGCTATCACTTCGCTGTCGGCCACATTCATTTGGCAGCCGTAGGTCTCAATGTAGAGGTGCTTGGTGCATTCCATATCTTTTTGCATAAATGTGTATCTTCATTTTTTCGTCTGCGAAGTTACGGCTATTTTACGAATAAATTGGCAAAAACGAGCCATTTACTATCATCTCAAATGTTAAAAAAACAATAAAGTGCACATTTTTTTAACTTTTTCTCTTTTTTTCTTTGCCATTAGGAAAAAAAGGTAGACATTTGCATAAACATTAGATTTTTTCATAGTTAAGGTTTAGGTTAAAAATGGGAAAGAGGGGCTGCGAAGTTCCTCTTTTTTTATTCCGACTCCTATGACAAGAAAAATAATAAATACGAACACTTATAACATGTACAATATATGAAAAAGATAGCACTACTACTTGCCTTAGCGGGCTTCACAGGCTGGATGCAGGCTCAAGACACCTTCGTAGAAACCCCCGACCATCGTCTTTCCATCACCCAAGAATGGAAAGCGGTGCAGAGCACTATTCGCGCGGCATGGGGCAGTAGCGATGTGCGCTATGCATGGCACTCCCTGCCCGATGTGCAGAGTCTGCATCGTCACGAGCAACTTACCGCATGGCGTGGCGAGCGCGTGAGCGCACAGGCAGTCATCTATGGTGGTGTAGCTACTGATAGTGTAGCCCCCCTTACACTGCATCTCTCGTCTTTTAAGAATGGTCGCCACACGCTTCCTGTCCAAGCCGTGCAGGCTGCCTTTGTGCGCTACGTGAAGACCGATGCGTGGAGCACCCCTGACGGACGTGGTGCTGGCTGCGGCCATCGTCCAGACCATACCATCTTCGACTCCACCATGGTGGCCGACATGATTGACCCCCACGCAGCAGCACTCCCCCTCGATGCCATGAGCACACGCTCCGTATGGGTAAGTTGTCAGGTGCCCACCGATGCTGTCCCCGGCACCTATAGTGGCCACCTCACCATCCAGGCTGGCAAGCACACCGTTGCCAAGCTCCCCTTGAGCATTCAGGTTGCTGCCCATACCTTACCCGCACCCAGCGAGTGGGCCTTCCACCTCGATCTCTGGCAAAACCCCTTTGCTGAGGCCCGCTACTACGGTACTCCCCTCTGGAGCGATGCTCATCTCGCAGCCATGCGCCCCTCAATGGAGATGCTTGCTGCTGCCGGACAGAAGGTTATCACCACTAGCATCATGCACAAGCCTTGGAACGGACAGACCGAGGACCACTTCGACTCTATGGTGACATGGGTCAAGAAACTCGATGGCACATGGAACTTCAGCTTCGACGTGTTCGACCGCTGGGTCGAGTTCATGATGAGCT
The DNA here is from genome assembly GCA_017557005.1 of Bacteroidaceae bacterium. Classification (GTDB taxonomy): domain Bacteria; phylum Bacteroidota; class Bacteroidia; order Bacteroidales; family Bacteroidaceae; genus UBA1189. Next base: position 40,234 of record JAFZFZ010000048.1, read on the forward strand.
GCGGCATCGATAGCCAGATCAACTGCTACACCATGATCCCTTGGTCGCTCACCTTCCCCTACTACGATGAGGCTACCAATCGCATGCAGTCGGCGCGTACAGCCCCCGGCGATGCAGCCTACGAGGAGATGTGGGTAGCCATGCTCAAAGCCTTCTCGCAGCATCTGCGCCAGAAGGGATGGTTCGATATCACCGCCATCGCCATGGACGAGCGCCCCATGCGTGCTATGCAGCATGCCATGGAGGTCATCCGTAAGGCCGACCCAGAGTTTCGTGTAGCCCTTGCCGGCAACTACCACCCCGAAATTGAGAGCGGTCTCTTCGATTACTGCATCGCCCTTGAGCAGGGCGAGTTGCTTCCTAAGGAGGTGTTGGCACGCCGCAAGGCCGAGGGCAAGAAGACCACCGTCTACACCTGCTGCTCTACCCATAAGCCCAACACCTTCACCTTCTCTACCCCCTGCGAAGCTTCGTGGTACGGCTTCTACGTTGCCCACTCGGGCTACGACGGCTACTTGCGCTGGGCTTACAACAGTTGGACTGCCCAACCCTTGCACGACACCCGCTTCCGCTCATGGCCTGCGGGCGACACCTACGTGGTATACCCCTATGGTCGCAGCTCTGTACGTTTCGAGAAGCTCATCGAAGGCATCCAGGCACATGAGAAGATACGCATCCTGCGCGAGCAGTTCACCGCCTCGGGCGACACTGACAAGCTTGCCCAGCTCGATGCATGGGTGAATCAGTTCCACCTCAACAGCCAGTACACCGACGACTACCCCGCGCTTATCCGCGAGGGACAGCAACGTCTCAACAGCTTCTGATATCCCATATGGCATGAGCGATTCCTTTGCACATACGGCCCTCGTGCTTGAGGGAGGTGGCATGCGTGGTGTCTTCACCAGCGGCGTGCTCGACTGGATGATCGATCACCGCATCACCTTTCCCTACTGCGTGGCCGTGTCGGCAGGTTCCAGCAATGCCCTCTCCTACGCCTCGCACCAGCGTGGCCGAGGCAAGTATATCTTTGCTGATCTACAGGTCGAGCGTCATTACCTGGGACTGCGCAACCTTGTGCGCCATCGCAGCATCATGGATATGGACCTCCTCTACCGCGAGCTGCCCGAGGTCATTTGGCCTTACGACTATGCTGCCTACCGTGCCAATCCTATGCGCCTTGAGAGTGTCGCTACCGACTGCCTCACGGGTCAGCCTGTATACCTTGAAGAGAAGGTCTCTGAAGAACGCATCATCGATATTGTGCGTGCCTCTAGCGCTCTGCCTTTCGCCTGTCCCATAGCTCGTGTCGACGGGCGTGCTATGCTCGATGGCGGCATTGCCGACTCCATCCCCCTACAGCGTGCATTCGACCAAGGTTACACCCATGCCGTGGTGGTGCTCACCCGCCATCGCGGCTATCGCAAGCGCGAGCACACCTCACGCATCCCCTCCATTATCTATCGTCGCTATCCCCAGCTGCGCCAAGCCCTCATCACCCGTGCCCAACGCTACAATGCCCAGCTCGAGTGGATAGAGCGTCTCGAACGCGAAGGCCGCATCACTGTCATTCGCCCCGACAATCCCGTCGAGGTAGCCCGCATCGAGACCGACATGGCTAAGATGAATGCCCTCTACCAACATGGCTTCGATGTTGCCCAGCGTGTGCTCGGGCAATGAACCTCTTTTAGAGTCAACCTACTTTATTACAAGACAAAATGCAAATCCAGCATAGCATTTTTTTTACTGCCGAAGCGAAGGGAAGAAAAAAGATGTGTCCTAAAGTGTAAAATCAACACTTATCATTGTCTAAAACTTGCATCATTGCGCATAGAGTAGTACCTTTGCATCAGTAAATTTTTCATAAAGATTGGTTATTAGTTAGGCAAGCGGCTCGTCGGGATGACGACCGTTTTTGTTTTTTAAATACTCCTTTCCTTTCAAGGTTCGAGTCAAGCCTATAAAAGTTCTCCGCAAGCCTGCAGAATTGCGCGACAAGCCTTGAAAAGGGCACGGCAAGCGCTAAAGATAGGAAAATATTTCTTGCATATTATCAAAATCTTACAAGAAGAAGATTAGTGGTTGCGGCTCGGATATGCTCAAATAAATTTAATTTTATTGAGACTCTGCTTCACTCAGAAGAGAAAAATGGGGAATTTTCTTTACTTTCGTTCATTGAGACTTGGCATTTCACCCGCCTTACACTAATTTTGCGGTCTAATAATAATATAATGAAGAAAGCTGGCATCAAATATATAGCAGTGTGGGCCGTGGCGGCTCTGTTCGTAGCAGCATGTGCATCTATTGGTTCGCCCGATGGAGGCCCCTACGATGAGACCCCTCCCATGTTTCTCGGTAGCACCCCCGCACCTATGGCTGTGGGCGTGAAGGACAAACGCGTGACACTTGAATTTGACGAATTCATCAAGATAGAGAAGGCGGCCGAGAAGGTGGTGATATCTCCCCCGCAGATCAACCAGCCTATCATCAAGGTGAATGGCAAGAAAATCGTGGTGCAGCTCGAAGATAGCCTCAAGGAGAACACAACCTATAGCATCGACTTCAATGATGCCATCGTGGACCTCAACGAGGGTAACCCGTTGGGAAACTTTGCACTGTCGTTCGCTACGGGTGAGCATATTGATACGCTGGCCGTATCGGGCACGGTGCTCAACGCATCGAACCTGGAGCCTATCAAGGGAATCCTTGTAGGCTTGCATAGCAACTTGGCCGATAGCGCCTTCAACAAGCGACCCTTTGAACGGGTGTCGCGCACTGATGGCGATGGCCGCTTCACTATTCGTGGCCTTGCGCCGGGCAGCTACCGCGCCTATGCCCTGCAGGATGCCAACCAAAACTATCGCTTCGACCAAAAGAGCGAGATGGTGGCTTGGCTCGACTCGCTGGTGGTGCCCACCACGGAGGTGCGCATGCATCAGGATACCACGTGGGTAGACTCGCTCACCATCGACACCATACGCACCGTGCCTCGTGTGCACTACCTGCCCGAGGATCTCGTGTTGCTGGCCTTTGCCGAGACCCCCACGATGCGCTATCTTGTAAAGGCTGAGCGCCCTACGCTGCAGAGGTTCTCCATCTACTTCTCGGTAGGTGCCGATAGCTTGCCGCTGCTGAAGCCGCTCAATTTCTCCGATGAGGATGCCTACATCGTGGATTGCAGCATCGACTACGACAGTATTACCTATTGGATGAAGGATACGTTGGCTTACTATCAAGACACCTTGTCGTTTGCCCTCACCTATGAGTATACCGATACGCTGGGACAGCTGGTGCCGCGCACCGATACGCTCAACCTCGTGCCCAAGAAGACACGCTCGAAGATACTGAAAGAGGAGGAGAAAAAGCGCGAGGAGGCTGCCAAGGAGCGCGAAAAGCGCATGAAGCGTGGCGATACCATACCCGAGCCAAAGAAGAAGACGGAGTTTTTGAGCATAAAGATAAACAGCAACACGGGCATGGACCTCACGAGCAATGTGCTCATCGACTTCAATGAGCCCATCGTGCACTACAACGATACGGCCATCCATTTATATAGGAAGCGCGACACGCTGTGGATTGATGAGGCGCACCTCTTCCGTCAGCGCAAGCACTCGCTGATGGGATATGAACTCTTGGGCGAGTGGAAGCCCGAGATGGAGTATAAGTTGGTGCTTGACTCGGCTGCCTTTACGGGACTCTACGGGTTGCACACGAAGAAGCAGGAGGTGACATTCAAGTTCAAGTCGTTGGAGCAATACAGTACGCTCTTTCTCACCATCACCGATGCGCAGCCTACCTATATGGTACAGCTGCTCAATGGCGACAAGATGGAGCGTCAGATGCGGGTGCAAAAGGGACAGGCCGACTTTTACTTCCTCAAGCCAGGCACCTACCACATGCGCCTCTTCAATGACCGCAATGCCAATGGCGTGTGGGATACGGGACTTTATGAATCGAAGGAGCAGCCCGAAGAGGTGTATTACTTCCCCGGCTCAATAAAGACTCGCGAAAACTGGGACTATACCCAGGAGTGGAACCCGACGAAACTGCCCATCGATCAGCAAAAACCCAACGACATAAAGAAGCAAAAGTCTGACACGAAGGAGCGCAAGTCGAAGAATGCTGAGCGAGAAGCGAAGAAGAGGGAACAGGGTGTCAAATGAAGTCTTGCGGCGGTAAAATAGTGGATGAATAGCCATTAAATTAGACTGAAATTCAGAAAAGTTGCTGATTTATTTGCATATTCGCTCGGTTTGCACTAATTTTGCAGCCGCAAATGCGAAATGTATCAATTTAATTATTAAAAACTATGTATTTAAACGCTGAAAAAAAGCAAGAAATCTTTGGACAATACGGAAAGTCTAACACTGACACCGGCTCACCCGAAGCTCAGGTAGCATTGTTTTCATACCGTATTTCCCACTTGACGGAGCACTTGAAAAAGAACCGTAAAGATTATAGCACTGCAAGAGCATTGACCAAATTGGTAGGTAAGCGTCGCGCTCTCCTCAACTACTTGAAGGATCGTGACATCGAGCGTTACCGTGCTATCGTTAAGGCTCTCGGATTGCGTAAGTAATCCTGCTGTAAAGCAAAGTAAAAAGAAGGCTTGTCGAAAGATAAGCCTTTTTTTGTGCTCGCTGTGGAAATATTCAAGCAAGCTTGATATTTATTCGCTTGCTTATTCGTATCTTTAATCTGCTTCGTAGCTTGAAGATACTCTCGCTCGTTGCAAATAAATATCTTTTCATGCATTAAAATAAATTTTATGCATGTTCGGCTATTTATTTACTCGCTTATTCGTATCTTTGCAAGCTAGAACGTATATAACATAAATACATAACGACAGTGAAGACTTTTGAACTTATCGCCAAGACCTTCCAAGGACTGGAAGAGATATTGGCAAAGGAACTGACCGAGCTGGGTGCTGATGACATCCAGATAGGCCGACGCATGGTATCGTTTACCGGCAACAAGATGATGATGTACCGCGCAAACTTCCACCTGCGCACAGCTATCCGTATTCTTAAACCCATCTTGCACTTCAACGCCAAGGATGCCGATGAAATCTACGACATCGTAAAGAAGCGCGTAAAGTGGGAGGAATATATGGATGTAAACACCAGCTTCGCTGTCGACTCAGTGGTGTATAGCGATGAATTCCGTCACTCAAAGTTTGTGGCATACCGCGTGAAGGATGCCATTGCCGACTACTTCCGCGAGAAGGAGGGCAAGCGTCCCTCGGTGCAGGTGGCTAACCCCGACATCACACTTCACATACACATTGCGCAGGAGCGTTGTACCTTGTCGCTCGACTCATCGGGTGAGTCGCTCCACCGCCGTGGCTATCGTCAAGAGGCTGTTGAGGCTCCGCTCAATGAAGTACTCGCAGCTGGTATGATCTTGCAGACGGGATGGCAGGGCGAGTGCGACTTCATCGACCCCATGTGCGGATCGGGCACACTGCCCATCGAGGCTGCCCTCATCGCACGCAACATCGCTCCGGGTGTGTTCCGCAAGGAGTTTGCCTTCGAGAAGTGGGCCGACTTTGATCAGGAGATGTTCGATGAGATATACAACGACGACTCAGCAGAGCGCGAGTTTACTCACCACATCTATGGCTACGACATCGACTGGAAGGCGGTGAATATTGCCAGCAACAATGTGCGCGCAGCAGGTCTCACCAAGGATATCACCATTGAGCGTCGCGATGTGGCTGACTTTGTAGAGCCCGCCGAGAAGGCTATCATGGTGACCAACCCGCCCTATGGCGAGCGCATCACTACAGACGACCTCTTGGGTTTGTATCGCACCATCGGTGAGCGCTTGAAGCATGCCTTCAAGGGCAATGATGCTTGGGTACTGAGCTACCGCAAGGAGTGCTTTGACAAGATTGGTCTGAAGGCTTCGGTCATCATCCCCTTCTTCAATGGAGCCCTTCCCTGCGAGTTCCGCAAGTATGAGTTGTTTGATGGTAAGTTCAAGGAGTTTCGCGAGAGTGGCGAAGAACTCGACAAGAGCGAGCGCCCCACAGGCGAGCGTCGTCCCTTGCGTGAGCGTGAGGAGCGTGCACAGCGCACCTTCGGCATGAAGCGGGAGGAGGATCGTCCACGCCGCCGTTTCAATGATGACAACAACCGTCGCTTCAATGATGATAATCGCCGTGGTTTCGGTGATGACCGTCGCCGTATAAACAAGCGTGAGATGGCCGAACACAACGACCGCGAGCGCTACGAGGAGGATACCAACTACAGTAGCCTCTATGAGCGTCACCACGAGTTTGCCAAGATGCAGGCAGCTCGCGAGCGCAAGGCTCGTCCGCAAGGCGAGAAGCGTGAATATCGCGGCGGCGACAAACGAGAGTTCCGTGGCAAGCCTGCTGGCGACAAGCGTGGCCAGCGTGCACAGCGTTTCTCAAATAGTAAACCTAACTTCAAACCCCGTAAGCGCAATGAAGATTAAGCACTTTGCCGGTGTCGTAGCTGCTGCGTTATTGACACTTGGCACACCTGCCGTAGCACAAGAGACTGCACCGATGAAGGAGTTTACGTTGGAAGATCTGAACTTTGGCGGTACCAACTACCGTAACATGATACCGCAGAGCCGACGTCTCACTTGGTGGGGCGACCAGCTTGTGCGCCTCGAGGCCAAGGAGTGCTACCTGGTGGATAAGAAGACCGGCAAGGAGACTGTGCTCTTCACCGTTGACAATGTAAACGAGTGGATGGGTGGAACTCCTGATAAAGGATTGCGCTCGCTCAGCGGTGCTCGTTTCCTTTATGCCGACCAGCCTTTGGTGCTCTTGAACTATGTCGGTGAGCGTTGCCTCATCGACTTTGAACAGAAGAAGCTGGTGTGGCATCAGAGCAGTGCCGATGAGCGTCAAGCAAGCGCCTTCAATACTGTATCGCGCCACACGGCTTATGTGAGTGGCGACCAACTCTATTTCCGTTCGGCTGATTTCGACAAGAGCGATATACAGCTTACTACCGATGGCTCTCGCGAGATTGTCTACGGACAGAGCGTGCATCGCAACGAGTTTGGCATCCACGACGGCCTCTTCTGGAGCCCCGATGGTATGCGTCTCGCGTTCTATCGCATGGACCAAAGCATGGTGGCCGATTATCCGCAGGTGAACCTCTTTCCCCGCATTGCCGAGAATGAGCCCGACAAGTACCCTATGGCTGGCGAAACATCGCACAAGGTGACCGTGGGCGTATATGACGTTGCTACCAACAAGACCATTTATCTGAAGGCAGGTGACCCCACCGACCGCTACTTCACCAACGTAGCGTGGAGTCCCGATGCGAAGACTATCTATATGCTTGAACTCAATCGCGACCAGAACGATTGTCGTCTTGTGAGCTACGATGCTGTTACAGGTGACCGCATTGCTGAACTGTACCGCGAGACCGATGCCAAGTATGTAGAGCCGCAGAACCCCATACAATTCCTTCCGTGGGACGCCAATAAGTTTATCTTGCAGAGCCAGAAGGATGGTTATAACCACCTCTACCTCTTTGACAAGAACGGCAAGGAGTTGCGCCAAATCACCGAGGGAGACTGGGTGGTGCTCAGCGTGGTAGGTTTCAATACCAAGAACAAGAGCATCATCATCACCAGCAATGAGTGCAATCCCATCCAGTGCAACACATGGGAGGTGAATGTAAACACTGGCAAGCGCACGCTCTTGGACAATGGCGAGGGATGGCACACTCCCAGCTTGAGTGCGAGTGGACGCTACCTCGTAGATAGCTATCAGGCTCCCGAGGTGCCCCGCAACATCGAGATCACAGATGCGAAGACCTTGCGTCGTACAGTTTACTTTGAGTCGCCCAACCCCTGGGAGGGCTACAAGGTGCCCCAGTTCTCATGTGGCACGGTGAAGGCTGCCGATGGCACCACCGACCTCTATTGGCGTATGGTGAAGCCTGCCGACTTTGACGAAACAAAGAAATATCCTACTGTAATCTATGTATATGGTGGTCCGCATGCCCACAACGTAGATGCTCGCTGGAACTATGCGAGTCGCTCATGGGAGACCTACATGGCGCAGAAGGGATACATCACCTTTATCCTTGACAACCGCGGTAGTGAGAATCGTGGTAAGGAGTTTGAACAAGCTACCTTCCGTCAGCTTGGCCAGCAGGAGATGCTCGACCAAATGTGCGGCGTAGAGTACCTCAAGAGCTTGCCCTATGTAGATGCTGACCGCATTGGTGTGCATGGCTGGAGCTATGGTGGATTCATGACCATCTCGCTCATAACCAACTACCCCGAGGTATTCAAGGTAGGTGTAGCTGGCGGACCTGTTATCGATTGGAAGTGGTACGAAGTGATGTATGGTGAACGTTATATGGATACTCCACAGGATAACCCCGAGGGCTATGCAAAGTGTTCACTCCTTCCCATGGCAAAGAATCTGAAGGGCAAGTTGCAGATTATCACTGGTTATAACGATTCCACTGTGGTTCCTCAGCATTGTCTTATGTTTATTGAGGAGTGTATCAAGGCTGGTACTCAGCCCGATTTCTTCGCTTACCCTGGCGAGGGACACAACATGATGGGACATAAGAGTGTACACCTGCACGAGCGCATCACGCAATATTTTGAGGATTATCTGAAATAAGTGAGGATGAGGCTCAGTTCATCCTATAGGGAAAAGCATAGGCAGTCTGAAAAGGCTGCCTATGTGTTTTTTTACAAGTTGTAAAAGTGGTTTACAGGTCCGTGTCCGTGCCCAATGCTTTGATTGGCTCCATGGATGATGGCTTGGTTGATATACTGCTTTGCTGCGCGTGCAGCCTCGGTGAGCGAGAGTCCCTTGGCCAATTGTGCAGCAAGTGCTGACGATAGTGTACATCCCGTGCCATGGGTGTTGTGGGTGTCTATGCGGCGTGCACTAAGTTCTATCGTCTCATTGGTCTCGCGGTTGTAGAATATGTCAATGAGTTCATCGTCGACGAGGTGTCCTGCTTTGAGCCATACCGATACGTCGTACAGCTCGGCCAAGTGGCGAGCAGCATTGGGTAGGTCGCCTTGCTTGCTGATGGCTTCGCCCAGCAATATCTCGGCTTCGGGAATGTTGGGTGTGATAATACGCACCATGGGTATGAGCTCGCTCTTCAGTACCTCGATGGCGCTGTCTTCAATCAGTTTGTGTCCCGAGGTAGAAACCATCACTGGGTCAAGAACCACGTTGGTGATTTCGTACTTGCGCAGCATGCGGGCTACGCATTGCACTACCTTGGCCGAGTGTAGCATGCCTATCTTTATGCTATCGGCTCCGATATCGCTCAGCACTGCATCTATTTGCTCCTCAATGATACCGATGGGTAAGCCTTCCACTGCATTCACGCCCAATGTGTTTTGTGCTGTGATGGCCGTGATGGCCGATGTGGCAAAACATCCATTGGCAGAGATGCTCTTAATGTCGGCTTGTATGCCTGCTCCGCCACCCGAATCGCTACCTGCAATGGTGAGAACGCGGGGGTAATTCTGAATTTTGAATACTGAATACTGAATGATTCGTGTATTGTTGATTTTATTTCTTTCTACGATGTTTGCTAACTCTGCTGAAGCTGCGCGTGGTGATTCTGCTGCTACGATGGCCGATACCACGGCAACGCCCTCTACGCCTCGTGCTATGACTTCACCGATGGTGTCGCGGTTCATGCCTCCTATGGCAACGCAGCGATGGCGCGAGAGCTGCATCACCTGTTCTATTCCCTCAAGGCCAAAGGGAGTAAGCGTGTCGGTCTTTGTGGGGGTAGCATATACGGGCGATATACCTATGTAGTCCACATCGAGCGCGTTGGCGGCGATGACCTCCTCCATGGTCTCTACGGAGAGGCCTATGATCTTGTTCTTTCCGAGCAGGGCGCGTGCCGTCTTGTAGGGCATGTCGCTCTGTCCTATGTGTACGCCATCAGCATCGACGGCGAGTGCCACATCGATACGGTCATTGATGATGAGGGGCACGCCAAGGGGTTGCAAGGCTGCTTTCAGCTCTTTGGCCAGCGTTACAAACTCTGCGGTAGAGCAATCCTTCTCACGTAGTTGTACCATAGTGACGCCGCCTGCAACAGCTTCGCGCACTATCCATGACATATCATGACCACCAGCAAGGCCGCGGTCGGTAACAAGGTATAAGGAAAGGTTAAAATTCATATAGCTCATCTATAAAGTTTATCATCAGCGAACCGGGAGCGGCCTTCTTGGCTACTGCACGCTCACCACAAAAGCCCATTACAGCCATGCCGTGCAGGGAGGCTTCAAACGGATCGGGATTGATGCCGGCAAAGGCTCCCACAATGGACGAAGCAGTGCAGCCCATGGCAGTAACTTGCGTCATGAGGGGTGAACCATTGGTAATGGTCTCTACGCGAGTGCCATCGGTGATATAGTCGGTAGCTCCACTGATGACTACGATGGCCCCCGTATTCAGGGCCAATTGCTTGGCCGAATCTACGGCGTCATCCGAACTTTGGCTACTGTCTACTCCTTTGCTTTTGATGTCGGCATCTACCAATGCCATAATCTCCGATGCGTTGCCTCGGATAATGGTAGGGTGGCACTCGTGGATAATCTCCCATGCAGTCTTAGTGCGGTAGGGTGTAGCGCCTGCTCCTACGGGGTCGAGCACAATGGGTTTGCCCAACTTGTGCGCTGTGCGACCTGCTGCAAGCATGCCGCATACCCATTCGGCATCGAGCGTACCGATGTTGATCACTAAGGCCGAGGCGATGCCCACCATATCCTCCATCTCCTCCACGGCGTGTGCCATGACGGGCGATGCACCTATGGCCAGCAGGGCGTTGGCCGAAAAATTCATTGCTACATAGTTGGTGATGTTGTGCACCAACGGACTCTTTGCGCGAATGAGCGCAAGATCTCTTTTCAGATGTTCTTGATTCATATATTTTCCTCTCTACAATTATGTTAGCAGGTTCAAAGGGTATAATCTCAGCCTGTCCCTCACGTGGGCAAGCACCCCTAATATACTATGTCTTGATAACCTTGCAAGTAACACTTGGGCTGGATATCATGTTGCAAATGTATAAAAACTTTCGGACATGCGATACTATCCTACGTCGTTATTTGTAATCTTGAGGTAAAATCTGTATTTTTGCGCCAATTATTAGGACAAAGAAGATATGAAAAAAGAGAATTTCCTGCAGCGATATGCCGCATATGTGGTAGCTTTGGTATTATTCATTGTTGTGGCTTGCATCTATTGCTCTCCTGCGTTGGAGGGTAAGGTTGTGCATTCGGGCGACAATGTTAGTTGGCGCAGTATGATAAGGGAGGTGCAACAGTATACCCAAGATACTGGCGACCACTCTTTCTGGACTGGCTCTATGTTTAGTGGTATGCCTAACTATCAGATTGGTGGCGGTCACTATGAGTCGAGCGATTGGCTCAAGCCTTTGCGCAAACTTATGCATAGAGGACAGCATAGTGCGCCATGGGCCTTCGTGACCTATTTCGTGTGCTTCTTTATCATGATGCGTGCCTTCAGTATCAATAAGTGGTTGAGTATAGTAGGTGCGCTCGCTACAGGATTTTCATCTTATTTCCTTATTATTTTGGCAGCAGGTCACAATACCAAGCCTGTCTCCATAGCCCTCATCTCTGTGGTTGTGGGAGGTGTGTATCTCATTTTCCGTAAACGGTATGGATGGGGTATCGTACTCACCATGTTGTTTACTGCAGTCGGTTTTAGCTCTCATCCTCAGATGTCGTACTATCTGTTTATGATGATAGGACTATTCTATTTGGCTGAACTATGTATCCATCTCAAGGAGAAACGCTATAAGGATTTGCTTGTTGGAACAGTTCTCTTTGCGGGCTCACTGCTTGTAGGTTTAGGTACAGGCACAGCCAACACCTTCGTCAATATGGAGTATGCCGAGCAGACGATGCGTGGCGGTCACTCAGACTTGGTTAGGGTCGATGATGTCCAAAACAAGACCAAGGGACTCGATCTCGACTATGCTACGCAGTGGAGCTATGGTATCGATGAGTCGCTTTCGTTCCTCATTCCTGGTGCTATGGGTGGTGCTTCAACCTATGACGTGGGTACAGACTCAGAACTATTCAAGACCTTGGTCAAGCAAGGTGTTCCACGTAACTCGGCTGCCCAGTTCTGTGCTAATGTGCCACTCTATTGGGGCGACCAGCCTTTTACCGCAGGTAATGTATACATGGGTGCTATCGTATGCTTCCTTTTTGTGTTGGGTCTGCTCATCGTGCGTGGCCCTTACAAGTGGGCAATCCTTGCAGCAACCCTATTCTCTGTATTCCTTGCCTGGGGACACAACTTCATGCCGCTCACCGAGTTTTTCTTCAAGTATTTCCCCATGTATAGCAAGTTCCGTGCAGTATCGTCTATCCTTATTGTTGCCGAAGTGGCTATGCCGCTCTTGGGTTTCCTTGCTATCAAGGAACTCATGGATGGTACTCTTTCGCGCGAGAAGGCTCTGAAGAATATCTATATCGCTGCCGGTGTTACGGGAGGTCTGTGTTTCGTTATCGCCCTTTTCGGAGGTGCCCTGTTCAACTTTCAAGCGCCGGGTGATGCCGCTTTTGCAAACCAACTTCCCGCTTTTGCTTACCAAGGAATCTTGGCAGAGCGTGAGGCCTTGTTGAAGAGCGATGCATGGCGTTCGTTCTTGTTTATTCTGTTGGCTGCAGCCACTCTATGGGTGTTTGCTTATGGTAAGCTGAAGAGCGGATATATGGTAGCCATCATGGGTGTGTTGGTAATGGCCGATATGTGGCCGATTGACAAGCGCTACTTTAATGATGACTCTTTTGTTCCCAAGAAGAATAACGAGGCCGTCTTCCAGATGCAGCCCTATGAGAAGCAGATATTGCAAGATAAGGATCCCCATTTCCGTGTATTGAATCTTGCCGCCAATACCTTCAATGATGCTCGCACATCGTATTACTTGAAGTCCATCGGTGGATACCATGCTGCCAAGTTGCGTCGTTATCAAGACTTGATTGACCAGCACATCTCCAAGATGAACATGAATGTCATTGGTATGCTCAATGCCAAGTACATCATAGTGCCCGACAAGAAGAGTGGTCAGCCCCAAGTTCAACGCAATCCCTATGCAATGGGTAATGCATGGTTTGTCGACACACTGCAGGTGGTCAATACTGCCAATGAGGAGAGCGATGCGCTCAACCATATTGATTTGCACACTACTGCTGTACTCGACAAGGAGTTTGCTTCTTATGTAGAGGACTTTACTCCTCAGCATGACCCTGAGGCTGTAGTGCGTCTCACCAAGTACACTCCACGTTATATTGATTATGAGTATGCCACCAGCAAGCCTGGTACCATTGTCTTTTCAGAGATCTATTATCCCTATGGTTGGAAGGCTACCATTGATGGAGAGCCTATCGAGCACTATCGTGTGAATTACATGCTGCGTGCGCTCAATGTGCCTGCTGGCAAGCACACCATCCATTTTGAGTTTGATCCTGATAGTGTAAAGAAGGGCGACACGATTGCTATGGCATGCGTCTTTATCATGTATGGTACCATACTTGCGATACTCGCATGTGCCCTGTTCGGCGCTTTACGTAAACGCAAGGAGACGAAGTAAGGAGCGTTTACAATTTCAGATTTGTGCGTCGGATATACCAAGGTAGGACCTTGATGGCCAAACGGGGGTATCGGTGTATGAGGAGGTGTAGCAGGCGTAGTTTGCGGTTGCTGCGGAAGTAGGGGTTATCCTTATAGTCGGGCACGCGACTGAGAAGATGGCCATATAGCTTGCATAGGGTAAGCTGTTGTGGGTATTCTTCGTTGTATACGTAGGTGAGAATACTGAGCAGATATCCTTTTTTCAAGTATATATAATCGAGTTCCTGCTTGTTGGCTTCGTAGAGTCCTTGCTCGTTGGCAAATTGTATGAGCAGGTCAAACGACTTGAGCTTGTCGAGATAGCGCTTAGGGTTGCGTACCTCGGAGAGTGATTCCTCGTGCACGAGATACTGGTATAAGGGCTTGTCGACGCAAGCGATACGCCTGGTGGCCAATAGGGCACATGTGAGGAAGTAGCTGTCTTCGGCGCTGCGTGTGGATGGAAAGCGTATAGCATAGTCGGTAAGCAAGGTGCGTCGATAAAGGAACGATACGAAAAGTGTCGTGTAATGACAGAGGAAGTATCGGCGTTTGTCTTCGTTGAACGCTCCAGACTCAATGACTGGATTGCGCATCTGCTGCGTCCCGCTAGGCTTCACTAACAACGCTTGGCAATAGCTGAGGTCGGCTTCATGTGACTTGGCCGCCCGGTAGAGTAGCTCACAGAAATCGGGTTCCACAACATCATCACTATCCACGAATCCGATATATTCTCCTTGTGCAGCCTCGATACCTATATTACGTGCCGGTCCTGGCCCCATATTGTGAGGTGTAGCAAGAAAATGGAAAGCTTTATTGCTGGGGTGTGTCTCGATGAATCGTTGTGCACGCTCTATGCTGTCGTCTTTTCCATGGTCGTCGATAAGTAACACCTCCATGTCGTCTATCGTTTGGGCAATGAGCGATTCAAGACAAGCCTCAATGTATGAGGCGGCATTATAGACCGGGATAATGAGTGAAACCTTAGGCATTTGCATAACTTTGTTTTCCATCTTGTGGTTACCGCAAAGGTACGAAAAAATCTCTCTCTTCTTGTAAAAACGTAGGTTGAAACGGAGTTTTTGCAGAAAAAAAAACCAATTGTCACAAGAAATGATTACTTTTGTGCAGAACAGCATACAGTGATTATTTTAGGCTACCCAGATGTCAAGAGATATAGACTTTTCGGTAATTATACCTCATAGCAGTGCTCCGCAATTTCTACCTCGACTATTGCATAGCATACCATCTTCTGATAGGATAGAGATCATAATTGTAGATAATAGTCCTACGCCTATAACAAAGAAGGATATAGGAGTGGAGAAAGATTATACACTGCTCTATTCTTCTCCTCAAAGAGGTGCAGGAGGCGCGCGCAACGTGGGAATTGACCATGCCAAAGGCAGATGGTTGATTTTTGTTGATGCTGATGATTATCTGGGCGAAAGAGCTTTTGACATCTTCTACACATACCTTAACGAGGAGGCTGAAGTAATATATTTCTGTTCAGACTGTATATTCTCCGACACCCAAGAGCATTCTGATAGAAGTGATATCTTCAATCAAATGGTAAGGGATTATCTTGAGTGTCGTATTCCCGAGGAGAAGATCCGTACTCATTTCTTTACCCCGTGGCCCAAGATGGTGAGCCATGCCTTGGTGCAGCAACATGGACTGAGGTTTGATGAGGTGGTAGCATCCAATGATGTGTATTTCTCCATGCTCATAGGATTTCATGCTCATAAGATTAAGGCTGTAGATGAGATTGTATACGTTGCAACAGTGAACAAAGGCTCCTTGACGATGCGGCACGACCCTGCAGTGATATTGGCACGTTTTGAGGTGTATCTACGTTTCAATCGTTTTATTCGTAACAAGGGTTTGAGGCAGTATCAACGTTCTGTTATGTATCTTCTTGTAAGGGCTCTGAAGTGTGGCTTCTCCACCTTCCTTACCTGTATGGGCTTGATGTGGAAGTATAAACAAAATCCGTTTGTTGGAGCAACAAAGTGGGGTAAAGCTGCGATTGGCATCTGGAAAAGGAATCGTAAGTATCAAAAATATATAACTCGCTGATTCTTTTTGAAGATATCAACCTGCTCTTTATCTAAAAGAAAACACTAACTTTGCAGAAATGAACTTAAGAAGAATGAATTTAGGAGTCATCGTACAAGCAAGAATGTCCTCGACAAGGCTTCCCGGTAAGATTTTGAAGGATTTCTACCGCGGACACACCCTGTTGGATATCATCCTGCAAAAGTTGCATCGCATACCCGATGCCGTGGTGGTAGTGGCTACCTCAACCAATGAGGCCGACGATGCCTTGGCTACGTATCTGGAGGCCAAGGGCGAACGCGTATACCGTGGCTCTGAAAACGATGTATTGCAACGCTTCATTGGAGCCGCCGAGGCAAATGGCATTGATGGCATTGTGCGCATCTGTTCAGACAATCCCTTCCTTGATGTAGAGGGCTTGTGCCAACTTGCTCAGGCTGCGCGCAGTAATGCTGAAGCCGACTATATAGGATTTAGAGTCAATGGTAAGCCATCCATCCTCACCCACTTCGGCTTTTGGGGCGAATATGTGACACTTGATGCATTGAAGCGAGTAGCCGCAACAACCGACGAGAAGCCTGCTCACGAGCACGTTACCAACTATATATATACCCACGATGGCTTCTGCTGTGCATGGATCGCAGCGCCGGAGTTCTTGGAGGGGCGCACCGATATACGCCTTACCATTGATACACCCGTTGACTTTGAGAATGCACAGATCATCTACGAGAGTCTGACGGCTCATGATGAGGACTTTAGCCTACAGCAGGTAGTAGAGTGCCTGGCACAACATCAGGAGATCGTGGAGCGAATGAACGAGGTTATCATCCATAATACGAAATAGAAATGATCAAAAAAGGAGAAACATATATTATTGGCGAGATAGGCCAGAATCATAATGGCTCATGCGACATTGCCAAGCTCATCGTCGAACTGGTGGCTCGTCCCGTACGCGAAGAGGCGTTTGGTATTGACCTGAAGCCTATGAATGCGGTGAAAATGACCAAGCGCGACTTGAACGAGGAGCTCACCGTATCGCAGATGAACCGTATCTATGATACACCACATTCCTTTGGTCGCACCTATGGCGAGCATCGCGCCTTCCTGGAGCTCGACGATGAGGCCCACTACGAGGTGTATAAGTATGCCAAGTCGTTGGGACTCGACTTTATCGAGACGCTTTGTGCCAAGGGGTGTTTGTCGATGCTCAAACTCTTTACTCCCGACTATCTGAAGGTGGCAAGCCGCGATCTTACCAACCTGCCCCTACTCGAGGCGTTGGCCGAGACCAAGATTCCCATCATCCTCTCTACAGGTATGGCCGGTAAGCAGGAACTTGACAATGCATTGGATATCATCACCCATTACCACAACGACATCTCGATATTGCACTGCGTGTCGCAATATCCTACACACCCCGACAATCTGAACCTCAATACAATCAAGTATCTGAAGCGCCATTATCCTCAGTATACCATCGGATTTTCTGACCATACCATCGGTATCTCTGCTCCTGTGGTAGCCGTAGGTATGGGTGCCGAGATTATTGAGAAGCACATCACCATAGATCGCCGTATGAAGGGAACCGACCAAGCTGGTTCGCTGGGCCCAGATGGTGTGAACCGCATGATACGCGATATCCGTATTGCCGAGCGCTGGATGGGTACGGAGGATCTATATATAGAGCCCAATGTGGAGAGTGCAAAGGTGAAGCTCGAGCGCTCTATAGCTGCTAAGCATAAGCTCGAGGCTGGACACGTCATTACAGAGGACGATCTTTGTATGTTGAGTCCCGGCGATGGCTACAAATGGAGTCAGAAGGGTGAGGTTATCGGACGCACTGTAGCCGAGGAGATACCCGCCAACGAGATTGTATATCCGAACCTATTGAAATAATCTGCTATGCTCCCCAAACTCATATTGACCGATATTGATGGTGTCTGGACCGATGGTGGCATGTACTATGACCAGACGGGTAATGAGTGGAAGCGCTTCCACACGTACGATAGCGCTGGAGTGCTCTTTGCACGTCAGTGTGGTATTCCCGTTGGTATCATCACGGGTGAGCAGACTGAGATCGTGGCACGCCGTGCACAAAAGCTCAAGGTCGACTACCTGTTTCAAGGCGTAAAAGATAAGCTGCATACTGTGACTGCACTGTGCCAGGAGTTGGGCATCGCACTTTCTGATGTTGCTTACATTGGCGACGACCTCAACGATGTAGCCCTGCTCCAGCAGGTAGGGTGGGCAGGCGTACCCAGTTCGGCTCCCGATTATATACAGGCACTGGCTACAGTGAAGCTCGCCAAGCGAGGAGGCGAGGGCGTGTTCCGTGAGTTTGTAGAGCACCTTTTGGGCCCCGATAAGGTGGCGCAGATAGTCGGCGACATTACCCACTACAATCAGTAACTGCAGTTTTCTATGCGCTTCAGAGACAAGATAGACATAGCCGACATCAACATGATATACTTCTCATCCTATCGGATGAAGGTGCATCGTCCCATGCCCATCGTCGTGTGCTATCTGCTCTTTCTGGCTTATTGCATAAGAAATTTCTTGCGGTTCGAGTTCCGATATACCCGCTCTCACAAGGTACTCTTCGTAGTGCCGACGCTCAACAACAAACGTACGCTCGAGCCCATCTACTCGAAGTTGGATGAGGCCGATTACACCTGCATACAGGGTAGCTGGATGGGACTCCCACGCACCCGTTTGGCATGGTATAGCTTGGTGCGCTTATTGGACTTTCACCGCATGTATCGCTCGCTCAATGCCGACGACAAGCGCCTCGTGCGCCACTTCTATCTGCGATTTATGACCACCTATGGAGTGTATCATACCTGTCACGGATTGTTGAGGCGTAATCCCGACCTCAAGATGATTGTGATGGCCAATGACCACATCTCCGTATGTCGCATCCTTCGTATGCTGGCTCCGCAGTATGGGGTAGAGACGCTGTATACACAGCATGCGTCAGTCACCGAGCGCTTCCCCGCGTTGCAGTTTACCTACTCCTTCCTCGATGGTGCCGAGTCGTACGAGAAGTATGCAGCCATAGGCAACGTCAAGGGCAAGGTATACCTCTCGGGAAGTCCGCGTTTCGATGCACTTGGTAAGTTGCGTACCGCTCATGCTGATACGCGCCGTATAGGTATCGCGTGCAACTCCATCGACCGCCTACAGCGTGTGGCCGAGCTGGCCTCATACCTTATCGCCCATACCGACTATGAGGTGGTGGTGCGCCCTCATCCCGAGATGATGAAGACCTTTCCCCAAGCCTTGTTCGCTGATGCGCGCATCTCTATCTCGCGTCCCGATAGCGAAACACCCTTTGAGTTTATCTCCAGGCTCAAGGTGCTCATTGCTAACGAGTCGAGCATACACCTCGATTCACTGCTTGTAGGCATTCCCACCATCTTGTATAATTTTACCGATAGCGCTACCATTGATTGGTATGGATACTTGCGCAACGGACTCATGCCCAAGTGCGACAGCAAGGAGCGCATCGTACAGTATATTGACAAAGCCGCTTTGTCGGCAACGAAGGCAAAGTACTTCTACGCCGCTTATGGCACCGCATACGAGTACAATGTAGGTACTCTGATTGCCCGCTTCATCCAGGGGCGCATCGCTCAGCAGGGCAATGTGCTTGACCCTATCTTCGTTGATCAAGGAGCCTATCACGACTATAAATCCCATAAGCCATGCGATTGAGTGCAATAAAGTCCAAAGTGATGGGCAACAAGACACTGCTCAACGGCAGCCTGTTTTCCCTCTTCTCCTTCTTCAATCAAGGAGTAGGCTTCGTATTGCTTATTTTGCTTGCCGAGTATATCGCTCCGGCCGAGTACGGAAGTCTCAGCATGTTCAATACGGTAGTCACCTTCCTGGGATTCTTCATTGCGATGTCTACGCAAGGCTTTCTTGCCATCTCTTATTTTAAGCGCGGGTCAGAGCACTTCAAGCAAGATGTCTCGGCTATCAGCCTTATATCGCTCATCTCCTTCGTGGTGTTGGGTGTGGCTATTGCTCTGCTCCACCGTCAGCTGTCGCAATGGCTTCATCTGCCTACGGTCTTTCTCTTTGCCACCGTTGCCATCGCTTTCTTCCACCTGTTCTTCGACATGCGGCTCAACTATCTGCGTGTGCAGGAGAAGGTCACCCGCTACGGATTGTGGAGTTGCACATTTGCCCTCATCAGTTTTGCCCTTTCGCTCTACCTTGTCATAGGGCGCAGGCTCGACTGGGAGGGCCGTGCCTATGCCAATCTTATTTGTAGCATCGCCTTTGGCGTATTGGCCATTGGCTGCTTCCTGCGCGAGCGTTTGTTTACCTTCAAGGTCAGTGCCGATACGTTCAAGACGGTTCTCTATTGGGGTGTCCCTCTCATTCCGCATCTGGCTTCGGTATGGATCAAGCAGGGTGGCGACCGTCTCATCATCAATGAGCAGCACTCGCTGGCCGATGTGGGACTTTTCAGTTTTGCCCTCAACCTCACCAGCATCATCATCATGATAGGTTCGGCATTCAATGCCACCAACTCCGTGTCCATTTACAAGACGCTCTCATCGGGAGAGTCGGCCCATGATATACGCAGCAAGCTCAAGCGACAGACACGCGATATTGCCATCATCTACCTCATCGCCTATGTGTGCATTGTGTTGGGAGCGTCGTTGCTGACACCGCTGTTGCTCCCCCGCTATGCTGAGTCCATCCCCTACTTCCTCATCCTCTCGTTGCAGGGCTTGGGGCAGTGCTTCTACTTCCTTTATAGCAATTACCTCTTCTACTATCATCGCAACAAGCAGTTGATGTTTGTTACTTTCGCTACCTCGGTGCTTCATCTGGCACTTTCGTTACTGCTCACCCGATACTCGCTTATATACACCTGCTGCATCTATGTGTTTGTGCAGATTATACTCGTATATTCGCTTTATAAACTCAGTCGCAAGGCTCTCACCGATAACCTGAAAACCTCATGAAGCAGCTTCTCATCCGTTGGCGCAACCGCTTGTTGCGCTCATACTATACACACCGTGTGGCACGTCGTGTCATCAGACATGGAGCCAACCTCCGATGCAATGGCAAGTGCACCATTACGGGCCACGTCACGTTAGGCGACAATGTCAACTTCAACGGCATGCATATCCTCGGAGCTGGCACTGTCACCATTGGTGATAACTTCCATTCGGGCACCGAGTGTATGATGATTACCCAGAACCACAACTACGAGGGCGACGCCATACCCTACGATCATACCTATGTGAAGAAGACCATTCACATTGGCGACAATGTGTGGCTGGGCAATCGCGTACTCATTGTTGGCGATGTCACCATTGGCGAAGGAGCTATTGTGGCTGCTGGTGCCGTGGTGTGCAAGGATGTGCCCCCTTGTGCTATTGTAGGCGGCAATCCGGCCAAGGTCATCAAGTATCGCGACCAGGCGCACTACGAAGAGCTCAAAGCCGCAGGGCGCTTTCATTAATGACAATAGCATCACAAAAAGTTAGCAGCACCACTCATCTCCGAGGGTGCTGCTTCTGTTATGTAGGTTCTGTGGTTGCTGTTAGGGGTAGATGATCTGTGCCTGTAGCTTATACAGTTCGGCACCAGCCAGGAGCACGCATCCGAGACCATAGTCTTCGAAGTCGGGCACGCTATCGTAGGTGACGGGCTGGCCTGCCGAGGGGTCCTTGCCTGTTCCTTGCATATAACCCAGGAATCCGTTGGGGTGAACAGCCTTCTGCACGATGGCGTTCCATGCACGCACCATGGGCTCCGTATAGGTGTCGGCATCCAGTATGCCATGACGTATGCCCCATGCCATGCCATATACGAAGAGTGCTGTGCCCGAGGTCTCAGGACCGCCGTAGTTGGTGGGGTCGTGCAGACTCACGTTCCAGAATCCATCCTCGCGCTGGCATTTGATGAGTGCTTTGCTCATGGCCTTGAAGTCGCGCAGATAGTCCTTATAGTGCTTCTCGTCCTTGGGTATCTCATTCATCACACGCACCAGTGCAGCATACACCCATCCGTTGCCGCGGCTCCAGTAGCAGTCTTCGCCGTTCGGTTCGGTGTAGGGTGGGTCGTAGTCGGCATCGCGCCACCAGAGGTCATCTTTGGGGTTGTACATACCCTTCTCGCCCAGCTGGTTGCGGGTGTACTCGTACAGTTGCCACATCTTGTCATAGTACTTGGTGTCGCCGTAGAGGTTACCAAACTTGGCAAACACCGGCATCGCCATCTGTATGGCATCAATCCACCACCAATCGTCCACCTGCGGAGTGTTTACCATCGCGTCGATCGATACCTTCACGTTCTTCAGCATGGCAGGGTTGTCAGGGCATATGCGGTAGAGGTCTATGTAGGTTTGTCCGCAGCAGTGGTTGTCAGCATGGCGTGTGGTGTTTCCGTTGCGCATGCCCCATTGGTGCGATGCTCCCCAGTCGTAGGCATATTTATAGAAGTCCTCGCGCGGATAGATCTCGTGCAGTGCCATCAGTCCCTCGTAGTATACGGCACGGGTCCACAGGTTGCTGGGGCGCTCCTTCTTTACGAAGGTGGGCACCGAGGGGTCAGGCCACTTCTTCATGAAGTAGTCATTGGTGAGCAACATCGTTTTGAGGATCTCTTTCTGTGTGGGCAGCTCCTGTGCCACGAGTGAGCCTGTGCATAGCAGTACGGCAAGCAAGGTGCAAAGGGTGTGTCTCATAGTATGATAATTATATATTCTAATCTTAAATGCATGATTTACGAGGGACAAATATAAACAAATTCAAAATTATTGACAAAGGAATTCGATATTTTTCCGTAATTTTGCACACATATTGGATTATGTAGGAGATGAGAAGTTAAATGGAGATTTTTTTGAGGAGATAAAGGCCAAATGCTTTTTAAGGAGATGAGAAGTTAAATGGAGATAAATGGAGATAAAGGCCAATAGCTTTGAGGAGATGAGAAGATAAAGGATTTTGAGGAGATGAGAAGTTAAATGGAGATAAAGGCCAAATGTACTGTACGCGGTGTACAAAACTATTGGCATTTAACTCCCCAAGAGCGAAGCGATATCTCCCTTTAAGTACCTTTAACTACAAAACAAATTTAACTCCTAAACCAAACATCGGCATTTAACTCCAAAAATAAGTTTGCGAAACATAAAATAAAATAATATGATAGAACAGAAGCTGGTACAGAGTGTCGTTCAGGCGATACAGGCATTGTACGGAC